>CAYVSB010000046.1:166-5315 GCA_964452855.1 Candidatus Woesearchaeota archaeon | reverse complement strand
CCTATTTATAAATATTGTGGTTCCCATGGGGTTTTGCGGGGGTCACAAATCATTTAAAGAAGTGATAATTATTTCTATTGATTACCATTTTGAACGTTTCAAGGTTGGGGCGGTCATTCTCTCCGCCCCACATAATCTTAAAAAAATAAGCAGTTTTTTAAATAGACCTCTCCTTGATAAAAGATGCGAAAGAATAAGGATTGGACTATTGGAATTCTGGTCGGGGTTATTCTTGCTCTTGTGATTATTTTGGGAGTTTATTTGTCTTTAAACAAAACTTCTTCTACCAGTGAAGAATTGTCTGATAATGATTTTAAAATTATCTCTGCTTCTTGGGATAATAAATATGATTGGAATTTCTTATGTGGTAGAGATGTTTTAGAAAAGGTCTCTGCAGGATATAATGTATTCACCCAGCAGAATTATAATCTGACCTGTTCTTTTTTTATAAATGGAGAAGAAAAAATAGATACTCATACTTTTATTAATGAATATGGGCAAGAGGAGCAAATTAGAACACTTACTTTATTTGAACAAAGTAAAAGAAATTATGAGGGAATGTATAATTTAAACTATACGAGAAATAATGAGATTATTATTTGTTGCTCTTCTTTTGACCCTAATATCAAAGGGGAAGTTTGTGATTCAATAACTCTTCCAGCTAAATGTTCTGCTTAATTACCTTCAAATTTCATTTATTATAAGTAATATTGTAAAGAACTTCAAGACTATCATTAATTGTTTTAGCTTTCTTGAACTTATCAGCCATTTCACTTAGATAAGCATTAAATTCTTTTTCCATTTCGGCTTTAAACATATCTGGGAATTGAGATACCTTATCTTTCAATTCTTCAAGGTCTTTCTTTGTTTTATTAAGGTCTTTTTCAAGTTCAGCTTTTGTTATATCTAAATACAAATCATCTTTCGTTATCGTGTCTTTCATTCCTAAAAATTCTGTATAATAATGAATCATGTCTGATTTTTTCCAGCCAAATCTCCATTTCATTGCACTCTCATTTTTGTATCTTGGCAACCAGTAACAAGCTGAAGAGTGTCTGAAGTCATAGAGACTTAGGTTTTTGAACGTAATTTGTTCTGGCTTCAAAATCTTCTTTCCTAACTCTCTAAGCTTTCTATTAATCATTGGTGGGGTAATCTTACAAATATAATCATCTTGCTTTAGTTCCATCCGCTCAACATATTTCTTTATTTGTTTTGAACATAAAAGAAGCTTTATTTTTCTTCCAAATGTTTTACTTGTTTCATCTCTTATATTCAGTTCTGTGAAATCATTTGAGAAGTCAGAAACTTTATTATTAAAAATTTCTGTAACTCTTTGTCCAGAATCAAAAGCCAGAGCAAGAATAGGTTTCAAATCGGCAGAGGCAGACTCTAACATCTTATTGAAGTCTTGCTCTGTGAAATAAACAAACTTTGGTTTCTCTCCTCTGGTATCTAAGTCTGAGGTTATGTCTTCAACTTTATTCTTATTTGTTTTTTGATTCCAATGCCAGAAGGTCTTGAAAATCTTAATGTAATCGCCAGTTGATTTATAGGGCGTTCCTTGTCTTGTTTTTAAAACGCCAGTCCTCATGTCATCAAACAACTTATGGAGCTGTTGGGTTGTGACTTGCCTCATATCTTTTACTTTTCTATCCTCAAGCTCCTTAGCAATAAAAGCCAGTCTTTGCCTTAAAGTGTTAAGTCTTATTGCACTTCTTCCCCCCTTTACAGAACCTTTAGAAATATTGAGACCTATCTCCATATCTCCAAGAAATTTAATGATAATCTTTTCATTGGTCTTGGAAACATCCTTAATTTGTTTTGTCTTTTTCCAGTTATCCAGTCTTTGTTTGTGGTTGTAAGGGTCTAACCTATCTTCCATGCAAACATATGGATTTTAGGGTTTAAATATAATCCCTTTTCGGTAAGATTACGCCCCGACCGGGATTCGAACCCGGGTCACGGCCGTCCTTTATGTCAACTTGCGTTGCTATTTGAATTGGAACATAAGGTTCCTCATCAAACGCTGACTAAAGTCATCATTTGAAAGGGCCGCATTCTTGGCCTCTGAACTATCGGGGCTTTGCTCCGTAGGACTTAGCGGAATCTTTGATTCCAGCCTGAACTATCGGGGCTTTTACTTACTTAGTCCCGATGAGAATTTATAAACCTTCTTTTTGCTTGAATTATTAAACAATTAAAGATAACTAAAAAATAAAAAGGAAAAAGCTGCCTATTTCTTCTTCCAGGCAGCAAGCCCTATTGCTATGAGATAAAGGACAGCTCCAAGCCTCGGAATAACCATTGACAGGCTAAACCAGCCAGGATACTTTCTTTTTTCAAATATTCTCCATGTGGCTATTATGACCAGCACGAAAAGAATAATCCATCCCAAGAATGGTATAAGGATAAGGAATATCCACTTCCAATCAAATCCTCCAAGCTGAAGCATCATTGCAATGTTTGCTATGGGAATCCATGAAAGCCAGGGATGCTTGTGCTTTAGCTTTCTGGCTATTGTCATCCAAGCAATGGAAGAGTATATGTATATGCCTAACAAAACCATTGCCATAAGAACCCCGAGTCCTGCCAGAACCAACGCCCCTGCTACATCTTGAGATGTCCATGGTTGTGTGAAATTCGTCCAATCTGCAAATTTTGAATACATTTATTTTACCTCCTTTTTGCCTCTTTTTCTTTTTCGGGAATTATAAGCCAGCAGACCAAATATGCAAGAATTCCTGCTCCCCACATAAAGCTTCCTACAACCCATATTATTCTTACGAGAGTAGGGTCAACATTAAGATATTCAGCAATGCCTCCACACACTCCTCCTATTATCCTGTTCTTTTTGCTTCTATAAAGTTTTTTTATGTTTTTTTCAGCCATTTTTGAACGTGAATGAGCCTGCACGGATTTGAACCGTGGACCCCTGCCTCCCTTAGAGTGAAATCCAAAAGAGATTAATTCTTGTGAATTAACTTCGTATAAGAGCAGTGCTCTAACCGGGCTGAGCTACAGGCTCATTTTTAACAATAGCAATGAGGGATATTTAAAAGTTATCCCTTTTATGATTTCTCCCAAAAAACCTGCAATTAATCCGAAAATGCATGGATTTTTATGCCAAAAAAGCAAAGGCTTTTGCAAATTTTTAACAATATTTTTCCCTTACCAGTTGTCTTACATCAGCTAATTGTAAGGTAAAACCTGGAAAATAATTTACCGACGGAAAAATATGGAAAAAACAAAGAGTAAGTAAACTTTATAAAAGACAGAAGCATTGTTTTCCTACAAAAAAGAGGTATCATGGGAAGGAAAATAATTTCATTAGCATTTCTTGTAATTATGACCCTTGTCTTTTTCCTTTCATCTGTTTCTGCGGCAAGTGTTGGGGAAGATTTGCATTTGAATATCCAAACAACTTATTCAAACGGAACTATAAGAACAGGAACATTTGCCTTTGCATTTAACGTTTCCCTCACTGACTCCTGCGATAGCATTGTTTATTCAAACCTGACAAATCTTTCAACTGATTCAAGAGGTATAATTTCATATTATCTTCCTGATGTTTCCTTGAATTATTCAGACCAATACTGGCTTTGCTATTACAGGGACGGGAGCCTTATCAATGCCTCAAAAATAGCAAGAACACCTTATTCTTTCCAGGCAAGAAATGTTACTCTAAGCGGGGTTCAGGTTGACACAAATTTTAATGCAACCGGTTATAATGTAACAGCCAACTATGGATTTTTCCAGTATTTGGGAAGCCTTTTGAGTCAGATTACAGGGTTGTTTGTGACTGATATAAATGCAACAGGAACTATATACGCACAAAGCACAAAGAACCTTTCAATAGGATATGATTATGCTTTGAATGGAAGCTCTGGCGGAGCACAATGGACAGCAAACTATTCCAATTTCACAACGCTATACGGAAATGATGTAAGCAATGCCAGCACAAGGGGATATGCCTTGAACGCAACTCCTTGGACTAATAATTGGACAAACTTTACAACTTTGTATTCAAATGATGTTAGCAATGCAAGCACAAGAGGGTATGCATTAAATGATAGCTTATGGACACTTAATTACACTGATTATCTTGCCATAAGAGGATATTCCTTGAATGACAGCTTATGGACTTTGAATTATTCAACATATCTCACAAAGCCTACATGGGCTGAATTGACAAACGGGACAATGGCTTCATGGGCTAATGTGATTAATGGCACGATGGCAAGCTGGGCAAATGTTGTGAATGGGACAATGCTAAGCTATGCCCAGGCATTGAACAATACGTTAATGCAACAGGCTAATTGGAATGCCACAAACACATCATACTTTAATTTAAACAAGGCAAACACAGCAGGAGCATTTAACCAGACATTTGACACTTCAACTTTGTTTATTGATTCTATAAGTGATAGGGTGGGGATTGGGACGACGGGGCCTGCAGAGGCTTTGGATGTTGCGGGAGATATTCAGGCAACAGGAGCTTTCCAGACAATAGGAAATGAGATAATCTATGCCGGAAGCACTCTTGGCCAGGTAAAGTTCTTCAGGCCTGCAACAACAGATGACATTGCCCTTTATGCAGGGGGTTCTGAAAGACTGAGAATAAACGGAAGCCAGGGAAATATTGGAATTAATACCACAACACCTCAGAATACTCTTAATGTTAAAGGAGATGGTAATTTTACAGGAAATCTTTACATAAGCAACGCCAGCTTTAATGGAGGATGGCAAAGCGGAGGTATTAGCATATTAGATGGAAACCTTTATGCCCAGAAAATTTTTGTTTATAATATAACTTCCTTGAATGTCAGCCAGCAGAATTTGAGTATAATTGATGATATAATGGCATACGGAACAATCTATGCCCAGGCAACAAAGAACCTTTCAATAGGATATGATTATGCATTGAATGGTAGTGCTGGCGGAGCACAATGGACAGCGAACTATTCTAATTTCACAACGCTATATGGAAATGATGTTGGCAATGCAAGCACAAGAGGATATGCATTAAATGATTCCCTATGGACATTGAATTATTCAACATATCTCACAAAGCCTACATGGGCTGAAGTGACTAACGGGACAATGGCTTCATGGGCTAATGTGATTAATGGCACGATGGCAAGCTGGG
>CAYVSB010000046.1:0-66 GCA_964452855.1 Candidatus Woesearchaeota archaeon | reverse complement strand
CAAATGTTGTGAATGGGACAATGCTGAGCTATGCGCAGGCATTGAACAACACATTAATGCAACAGG
>CAYVSB010000045.1:3921-5408 GCA_964452855.1 Candidatus Woesearchaeota archaeon | reverse complement strand
TACGACCCCCAGTATGATAAGGGTGTTCCTCAAAATTTTATTTTGTTCTTTTTTGTTCATATTAATGATTAATCTTTTTGTTTTAAAAAGATTATTGTTTTCTTTCTTGGTTTAAGTTATCTTACTCCCATTATCTTCAACAAAAATCCGTCTGCCATTTTTGCCAGATTATCCCCCTGGCCTTCTATAAAAACACAGCCTTCTTCCTGGTATACCATGGCATTCTCGGATTCCCTTATTATTATGAAATTATCTGTGCATGTCCTCGTGGAAACGTTTTTATCGCAGCTTTTTCCTTCAGGGCAGGCATAGGTCATTTCCCCTGCTATGGGGTATAGGTTCCTGTATATTTCTGCTTCTGCCTCCCGATTTTCCGAATAGAGATAAAGAGGCTTTCCATAATAACTTGTCAAAGACTTAAGTTCCGAGTCAATAAGATAGGTGTCTTTTGGATGGCTAATGAAGCTGAAAACAGTTCCTCCTATGTTTAAATTCCAATAGCCCCCGCTGCTCGTGAATTCATAGCCATTGTATTTTATTGTCTGGGTTGCGCCTGAATCTGAATTGCTTCCAAAAGAATATCCGAGAATGCTGAAAAGCATCAATACCACAAGAACAACACCGACAATTATCTGATTCTTACGCTTTCTTTTTTCCTCGTCCTGCTTGGATGTTATTTTTCTTATCATCTTTTATCATAATACAATTTTAATCTTATAAATATTGTTAATCGTCTAATCTATTTTTCCATCCGGCTCCAGCCAGATGTTAAAAAAATAAAGAAAAAGAAAAAAATAAAATTTGGGTTTAAGCAACCTTTGTAACAGTTGAGCTACCTGAGGTTCCAACAATACCAACGTATTTGTTACCAACAGATGTGTCAATTGTAGTAGGTAAGTTTACCAATCTTTGTGAGGCTGCAGTAGTTTCTGCTGCTTCATAACCTGCGACAAGAAGGGCGACTTTACCTGAACTGTATGGGCTGTTAAAGCTCTGTATTACATATTGGCCAGTGCCAACATTTGTTGCACCAGACCACGAAGAACCGCATGTTCCTGCGGAAACTCCAAGCAATCTAGCAGCAACTGAGTTAATACAGCTTCCTCCAACAACTACCAAGTTCTTTGAGCTTACAGTGCTTACTTCAGCATCTGTTACAAGGACATCACCAAGACTATTGCCTCCTGAAGAGGTAGTCTCTGGAGCAGCTAAGTATAGCTCTCCATATGCCTGGTCTCCAGCATAGGTTATTGTAACCCAGTCCTGGTCTCCTCCAGTGTCATATAATGTCTTTGTAGCCAAATCAGAGAGTGCATATTCTTCAAAGACATCTGTATCTCCGATTTCAGAACTTACAGGTGAAGAGGTGTCAACCGCGCTTACGTGGATTTTATCGCTTGTTCCTGATTCGGTAACCGTGGCGTTAAATGTATCCCCGCCAGCAAGATTTCCATCCTTATCTTCTTCATCAAACCATTGGTAATAGT
>CAYVSB010000045.1:0-3821 GCA_964452855.1 Candidatus Woesearchaeota archaeon | reverse complement strand
TCTTGTAAGGTTGTTCAATGTTAGAACAACGCTTCCAAATGAAGCATCGCTTCCATTAGCAATTTTCTTAGAATCTCCTGTTACCTTGTTCTGAATTTCCAACTTGTTGATGTTATCTTCAGTTGTTACAGTTATTTCAAGATAATAGGATTCTGCTTCTGTTGTTGAGTTCCATGAAGCAACAACATATTTATCTCCAGCTGTCTGGTTGATGAATACCCATGTATCTGGTGTTGTTACCAATCTATTGGTTGCATCTTTACCTATTGTGGCAAATTGTCCAGTAGAGTTGGCTCCAAGCAAATCAATGCTTGCAGCACCATCTGTAAGGGTTGTACTTAATCTAAGAACGTCGCTACCGCTTGCTTCAAGCTTGGAATCTTCAGTACTAGGAATTATGAAACCTCCGAAAGTGAATTTCAAGGCCTCAAATCCAGGCATTAATAAGCTGCTTGTTTGGGTGATGAAAGCTTCATCATCAACAGTCCATTGAAGAACGATTTTGTCAAGTTTGAGGGATGAATCCTGAGTAAGATATCCCACAATCTCTTCAATTGTTTCATCGTTCAATTCAATTGTTGTACCGTCTGTGATTTCAAGCTTTCCAGTACCAATGCTTACTTCAACGCTGCTGATTGCTCCATCTCTTGAATCATATAAGATGTCTTTGACACCTACATATGTTCCGTCACTCAATTTGTAAGTTCCTCCTTCATTCAAGGTGTTGGTGGTTTCCCCATCAACAGTTAATCTTGTTTCAGTTGAGCTTATAAATGTTATAGATACAGATTTACCCTCTATTGTGGTAGCTGATCCCTCTGTAACTACTCCGGAGCTTGCAGTATCAAGAAGAGTTGTCTTGTTTGAGCTTCCTCCATCTCCCTGTCCAAGCACATCCAATACATAATAATCTTTTCCCATCAGTTTAAGAGTAGTTGTCTCCATAACTGTGGCATTAAATGCAGGATGAGTTGTGAAATCAAAGGTGTAGTTTAAAACATGTTGCCCATCTGCCAATTGAATACCCACTGTAGGGGTTTCATCATTGTAGTCAGAATCTGCAAAATGTTCTAATCCAAGATTTGCTCCCAATGTTACTTTCTGGGTGTAATCAAATTCATTGTTGTCGTCATCTTTGTATGTTCCTTCAGCCAACAAGTTTTCTAAATCATCCTCATCAACTGATGTTACGAACACATCATCAGCATTGTCTCCCAAATTTAACTTGTCAGAGCTTCTCTCCAAAAGAACGCTGTCTCCTCCTGTAGGAGCACCTCCTCCTGATACCAAAGTGCCAAGATATGCAGAAATGCTGTTTCCAGCATCTGTATCTGTGGCAGCTGCGCTAGAACCGTATACTATAGCTACGTTAGCTGATCCTCCTGACACGAAAGGTGCAGGGAAGTTTGCAGCAGCAGCGCCTGCCATGGTCATTCCGACCATCAAAGCGCCTGTAGCCAAAGCCGTTATTTTTCTAAAGTTAATTTTCATTTTTTTAACCTCCTTTCAACTCTATGACGTGTTGTCTATGACAACTTCTCGCTCAATAGTCATAGGGTTAAACTATCGGTGAGTATGATCTAATCCCCTATTAGAGCACCCCTTGGTGTTAATATAGGAAATGCGAGTTTTCTTTAAAAACCTTGTTCCCTGATTTTCAGTTCCCTATCCCAAAGTCCCCTCTTTTTATGGTTTTATTTATAAAGCTTATGGTGTCACTAGTATATTAATACACCTTAGGAGTGTTCCAAAGAACCATAAGAAATATCGAAAAAACAAATATTTATTAACATATGGTCATTATTTATAATATATATCAAGAAAATATCCCTATCTGTACAATAACTAATAAAGTCCTAAAAACCTGCTAAAAAAATGGTAAAAACAAAGACAAGAGATATAACTCTTTTGGAGTCCCAGGGCGCCTTTTCAATATTCAAGAAAGTAGGCCTTTCCAAAAAGGATTATGACTTTAACAGCCTGCTGGCATTAAGGCAGCTTTTAAGCAATGAAAAGGCAAGGATTCTTCATACCATAAAACATTACGAGCCCAAGTCTATATATGAACTTGCCAAGAAACTAAACAGGGGCTTTAAGGCTGTAAATGATGACATAAAGCTTTTGGAGAGATTCGGCTTTGTTGAGGTGGTTGAGGAAAAAACCAAGAACAGAATAAGGCATCGCCCGGAAGTTGTTGTTGATACCCTGACAATACACTTGAAGTTATGATTAATAATAAGCCCTGAATTCTATGGAATAAAGGCTGCCTCTTCTTGACAAATCCTGGACACTTCCTTTATAATTAGACGTAACATTTCCAGAACCCAATGAAAGGATTTCCATATTGTCTGAAGTTATGTTCATCACATAGCCTTTTACAGGCCTGTCCTGTCCTGTTTTCCATGAGCTTTCCAATATGTCTTTTAGCGTTGTTTCCAGTACTTCGCAGGCAGGCCTTTCATCACTGCAAACCTGCTCATTGTCACATTCAGTTATCAGACTGTTTACATCTGCATAGGACAATTCAAAATCAGTGCTGCAGTCAGTTGTGTGCTGCAGGCTGGCCTGGATAAAGCTTTCAATTTCATAGCTCTCAACCGCGTTTGTCTGGGGCTTGTTCAATGCTATTCCCAAAAGGATAAGCACAATCACAGCCACAATTATGATTATCATTGCAAACCCGACTATTTCCTCCTGCCCGTGTTTATCTTTTATTTTTGCCATTTATTTGTTCCATTTTTGATTGATATAGTTTTAATTAAGCGATAAATTTTCACCCAACTTGCAATATTTCTTTATTATTAACACTCCTTTCTTTTCCATCGTTATATCTTCTCCTTAAATTGACCACGCTTGGACGATTTTTATGTCTCATATTTTTTCCTTGTATCTCACTATGAGCTTGGCTATCTCGCATTTGTCATAAAGAGAGCCTGATTCTGTTTTTTCCTTCCAGCACAATGATACAAAAGTTGAATAATCATATCCTGAAGATGAATTTTCAATCAGCCTTATGACATTGCAGTTTGGGTAGTTTCCAAGGCTGCATGATACCTCGCCCATCAAGCCGGAAGTTTTTCTTATTTCTATGTTTGACACGCCCCAAAAGTTCCTGTATTTTGCCATGTTCTGCTTAAGGATAATTGCCTTGTCAAAATCCACGCAATTTATCCTTGTTCCCCCGTAGGCATCTCCGCATGAAAATTCAGGCGAATTAGCCATCTTCGAAACAAGAAGCATCGCATTCTGCTGCTCAAGAAGATTCGCTGTTTCCTTTATTGACGAGAGCCTGAAAGCCAGCACAAAAATGCCGACCAATGCAAAGAATATGATTACAGCTATGATCATGAAAGCCATCTGCTGTATCTTGAACTGCGCACGTTTATTCATTTTATTTTTAATTCTAATTTAATTGAGATAGGTTTAAACCCCGCCTTCTTCAGATTATTAATGGAAGGTTTATTTTTTAGATAAATCCCGCTTTCAATTCTTTTAATCTTTCTAGATTTCAGCCAACTAATTCTTTTATTAGTCAATTCCTCTCCAATGCCTTTTTTTCTATAGTTTCTTTTTACATACAAGAATGTCAGTCTGCCTTCTTTATCTTTATCAATGTCTGCATTGGCAAAACCAATAATTTTCCCTTTTTCTTCTGCAACTATCCATAAATTCTTTTTGGACTTTAATTCCTTTCTCCATCCTTTTAACCTTCTCCATTTTTGCTTCTCCAATTCTTTCTTCATTTCTTTTCTGGAAACATGCGGAAATTGTAATTTTCCTTCATCAATGCTCCCTTCATTATATATCTCAACGATTTGTTT
>CAYVSB010000044.1:0-5461 GCA_964452855.1 Candidatus Woesearchaeota archaeon | reverse complement strand
ACGGAGCAATGATTGCATTCCTCGGAGAGCGAATGTTCAGTAAGGGAATAAAAATACTCTCAAAAAACCTGGGCTCAATTGACATAAAACCAAGGCAGAGGACTGATGATGTTGACGTTAAGTGGAGATGAAATTTTTTTCAGGAAAACTTTAAAAATTAAATAATTATCGCAGTTTTTAATGCATTTGAAGGAAGGTTTTTGCTTGCTTCCAAAATCTCTATGCCTATTGTCCTTCCTTCGGCATCCAAATCAATATTCACGGAGTCATTCAAAGAGATAGTTTTAACTACCTCTCCCTCTGAAATATCTTTGAAATAAATATATGCCGCATCCGCATCTTTATCAAAGGTTATTTTCATTTTAGTATGATTGTTATAATCTTTATAAATTTATCTCGGGCAGTATAAACAACCTTTAAATTTTTCCCCTCCATTTTCTTATAAGCCTCTATCTTATTTTCCTTTGTTATAGTGTAATCTGGAAATTCTAAAGTATCTTTAATCTCTTCAATATGAATATTCCTCTCAATCATTCTTTGTTTGGCATGATTTGTAAGAATTATCTTCATCACGGCTTAATGAACTCTAATTATAAATATCTTTTCAAAAAGCATCCAAAAAGATTTAAAAACCCATTTTATCTCAATAAATTATCCAATGAGCGAGACAGGTCTTCGCGAGGAGATTTCGTTCTTGACATTGCTTGACTGCATAAACAAACTATAAACAAAAACAAACCAATGACAGACATATACAGCATTATTGAAAAGGCAAGAAAAACAGGAAAGATAGAGAAAGGAACAAACGAAGTTACAAAGGCAATTGAGCGAGGCACGGCAAAACTTGTTGTCTATGCAGCAGATGTTTCTCCTAAAGAGATAGTCCAGCACATTCCTTTGCTATGCCGAGACAAGAAAGTTCTTTGGAAAGAGGTTGACAGCAAGCAGAAACTGGGAATAGCTGCAGGGCTTCCTGTTCCGGCATCTTCTGTTGTTATAATCAATGCAGGCGATTCCGAGAAGGATATTGCAGGCTTGAAGTAAAAAATGAAGCAGCAAAGCCAAAAGGAACAGCAGCAGAACCAAGGTCAGAATGCGAGGGAAAGGGACAAAATACTTGGGGAGATTGTTCCGGCGCTTGTTGAGGAAATAGTCGGCAGGACAGGGTTCAGGGGAGAAATAACCCAGGTTCGCTGTTTGGTTCAGGAAGGAAGAGACAAGGGAAGAAGCATGAGGCGAAATGTTAAGGGACCGATAAGGCCAGGAGATCTTCTTATGCTAAGGGAAACAGAAATTGAGGCGAGAAGGATAAAGTCAAAGGTTTCAAAGGGGGCTTATAGCTAATGGGAAAAGATATCTCAGGCATGGTAGACTTCATAATTAGTGAGGGGGGGTTAAAGGAAGGTAGAATGATAAGGATTACACATTTATCAGAAGATGAAAAAAATATATTAAAGCGGAATTATTCTGAGAGGAATAACATTGGATATGCTGAAGTGCTTGTTGTTGATGCTCTGCAACCCCTAGAAAGAAAGTATAGCGTGGAATTAACCACTTTGGAGGTGAGCCTACATGCCTAAATGCGTTTATTGCGGTTCTATGTATGACATCCCAAGGGGACTTACTCTTGTGATGAATGATGGAAGAATACTTTTCCTCTGCTCATCAAAATGCAGGAAAAACATGATTATGAAGCGAAGAAGGGTAAAATGGGTCTCAAAACAGCCGGGAAATTCCAGGCAAAAAGCAGCTGTTTCCCAGTAAAAACAGCTGGAAGATATTTCCTATAAATATTTCTTGATTTTCATACCAAAAAAATAATTTACCGACGACAAACAGCTGGAAAAGTTTATAAAGCGCATTCTCGTTTTTACATTTAATAGGGTAAAAAACAGGGCTTTCTGCAGCCCCTTTGGTGTAAAAATTGAAGGCAAAGCAGAAGGCCTGTATCTTCACTCAAATTAAAGAAAAATGGCTGAAAAATACAACGCAGAGTCAATAAAAGTTCTTGAAGGACTTGAGGGAGTGAGAAAAAGACCTGCAATGTACATAGGATCCACGGGAAAAGACGGGCTTCATCATCTAATATATGAGGTTGTGGATAACTCTGTTGACGAAGCCCTTGCAGGAGTGTGCAAGAACATAGTTGTCTCAATAAACAAGGATGGCTCTGCAACAATAGAGGATGATGGAAGAGGAATTCCCACAGAGATGCACCCAACCCTTAAGATGCCTGCTGTCCAGGTTGCCCTGACCAAGCTTCATGCAGGGGGAAAATTTGACAAAAAATCCTATGAAATTTCAGGAGGTTTGCACGGAGTTGGAATATCGGTTGTAAACGCTCTTTCAAACAAGCTGATAATTGAGATAAAAAGAGAAGGAAAAATTCACAGGCAGGAATATTCAAGAGGAGACGCAAAATCCAAACTGGAAGTTGTCGGAAAGTATAGTGGAGATGCAACAGGCACAAAAGTCACCTTCTGGCCAGATGATTCTATTTTTTCAACAGTTAATTTTGACTACAAGGTGCTTGAGACACGATTCAGGGAAATAACATTCCTTAATCCTGGCCTGAAAATAATTCTTTCAGACGAAGCAAAAGGGAAAAAAGAGGAATTTTATTCTGCAGGAGGCGTTATGGAATTTGTCAAATGGCTCAACGACTCAAAAGAGGTTTTGCACAAGCCTATTTATTTCAAGAGGGCAATGGAAAAGACAATGATAGAGGTCGCTGTGCAGTACAACTCAGGATATCAGGAAAACATCTTCGGATTTGTCAATACAATAAATACTGTTGAAGGCGGAACTCATGTCTCTGGATTTAAGACTGCCCTTACAAGAGTGATAAACGATTATGCAAAGAAGACAAACATGATTAAGGACGAGGCGCTTACAGGAGACGACGTAAGGGAAGGGCTTACTGCAATAGTGAGCATAAAAATACCTGAGCCTCAGTTTGAAGGGCAGACAAAAACAAAGCTTGGGAATTCAGAAGTGAAGGGGTTTGTTGATTCAATTGTCACAACATCGCTTTCCGAATTCTTTGAGGAAAACCCTGCAGTTGCGAAAAAAATAACGCTCAAGGCCCTTGATTCTGCAAAGGCAAGGCTTGCCGCAAAAAGGGCAAAGGATCTTGTGAGAAGAAAGAATGCGTTTTCTTTAGGAGGCCTTCCGGGAAAGCTTGCGGATTGCTCAAGCAAAAAGACAGACAATACAGAACTTTATATCGTAGAGGGAGAATCTGCAGGAGGCTCTGCAAAAATGGCAAGGGACAAGGAATACCAGGCAATACTTCCGCTTAAGGGAAAGATTCTCAACATAGAAAAAACCAGTCCTATCAAGGCTCTTTCCAGCGAGGAAATAGCAAATTTGATAACGGCTATAGGAACAGGAGTGAACGAGCAGTTTGAAGCTGAAAAATTAAGATACAGGAAGGTAATCATCATGACAGATGCTGATGTTGACGGAGAGCATATAAAAACCCTTTTAATGACATTTTTCTTCAGGTTTATGCCAAGGCTTATAGAGAACGGAAATATTTATTTTGCTCTTCCTCCACTTTACAGGATAAGGAAAAACAAAGACTATTATGTCTATTCAGATGAGGAGCTTAGGAAAATATCAGACGGCTCAAGCTCAGGGAATGTTACAAGGTTCAAGGGACTTGGGGAAATGTCATCGCAGCAGCTTTGGGACACAACGATGAATCCAAAGACAAGGAAGCTGAAGCAGATATACATAGAAGATGCCGTTGAAGCTGACAAGGTGATTTCAATGCTCATGGGAGACGATGTTCCTGCCAGAAAACAGTTTATATCTGAGAATGCAGGGGAGGCAAACCTGGACATATGACATTGCCAATACAAAATAAATTTTGCATGGAGGCAAACCTAGATATTTAAAATGAAAAAGAATAAGAAGAAAGTGCTAACAAGAAAAAGCAACAACGTGATTATAATAATTGCAGGAGCGTTGATTTTGATATTAGCAATTTTGTTTTTGACTAATGTAATAAAATTAAACTCCTTCAACTCCGATAATGGCAATGGAAAAAATATGTCATTGAATGATTTTTACTCTGAGGAAAGTTGCAGATGCCTTGAAAAGAAAATGCCTTTATGCAAGCTTGACGGCTTTGAATACAATTCAACAAGAAACCTTTGCGTAAACTCTGCCCAAAAAACAGTGACCTACAATACTTGGGGATGCTCTTTGTATGAATGCTCTGGAATTAAATACTCATTCAATAATAATACAAACGGATGGGAGGCTGAATAAATTGGGAAAATTAAAAACACCTGACTGGATTTTGAAAGGCGGGAAAAAGCCTATTGCAAAAAAAGAAAAGCCTGCTTTCAAGATAAGAAAATGCCCCCAATGCAGAAGCGATGATGTAAGGGTTGTCCTTGGAGAAGAAGAAGGCAAGAGCAGGGGCGAATGGGAATGTTTGAAGTGCAAATGGACAGGAAGAAATGTTGTGATGGAAAGCGTATCTGAGGAAGAATTCATGAAATATTTGGATGAAAGAGGTGAACCTGTAGCATGATTCACCTACCATATTGCCTAAGTGTAGTCAACATAAAGGGGGAAGAGGTGGCATAAGATGACAGAAAAAGAAGAAAAAGAAAAGGAAGAAGAGCAAACAGAAAAGCCAGAGGAAGCTGAGTTAGGGAAAGGAACTCGCCCTGGCGATGCCGAGTTAGAGAAAGGAGTCTTTGCCGCAGAAGTCTCTGTGGAAATGAGAAAGGCATACCTTGATTATGCCATGTCGGTCATAGTTTCCAGGGCATTGCCTGCTGTTGAAGACGGATTGAAACCTGTTCAGAGAAGAATTCTTTATTCAATGAACCAGATGGGTCTTAAGCCGAATTCCCAGACAAAGAAAAGCGCAAGGATTGTGGGAGATGTCATAGGTAAATATCATCCGCATGGAGACACTGCTGTCTATGACGCAATGGTAAGGATGGCTCAGGACTTTTCATTAAGATATCCTCTTGTTTACGGACAAGGAAACTTCGGAAGCGTTGATGGAGACCCTCCTGCTGCATACAGGTATACTGAGGCGCGTTTGATGTCAATATCTGACGAATTGCTGCAGGACATAGAAAAGGAAACAGTAAAGTTCATTCCAAACTTTGACAATTCATTGAAAGAGCCTGTGCTTCTTCCTGGAAAGCTTCCTGCGCTTCTTCTCAATGGAGCAAGCGGAATTGCGGTTGGAATGGCGACAAACATACCTCCGCATAACCTTACAGAAGTGTGCGATGCAATCATAGCATGCATAAAAAATCCTGGTATAACAATAGAGCAGCTTGCGGAAATAGTCACAGGTCCTGACTTTCCAACAGGAGGAATTATTCAGGGAGACATGCTTGAGATGTACAAGACAGGAAAAGGCAGGCTTATAGTAAGGGGAAAAACAACTGTGGAGGAAATGAAGAACAAGGACGCTGTTGTGATA
>CAYVSB010000043.1:0-5655 GCA_964452855.1 Candidatus Woesearchaeota archaeon | reverse complement strand
GTCTATTGCCCTCATTGCCCTTGTAACATTTCCACCAAAGTCAACGTGCCCAGGTGTGTCTATGAGATTGATAAGAAATTCCTCGCCGTGGAAATCGTGAACCATAGATACATTTGCAGAGTCAACTGTCATCAACCTTTCCTGCTCGTCTAAGTGCTGCCATGTTGCCATTCCTGCATCCAAATCTCCTGCTGACTTTGCAGCCATGTGTCCTGATGCAGCAAGAAGGTTGTCTGTCAGGGCTGTCTTCCCATGGTGAATGTGGGCTGATGTTGCAATATTACGAATATGCTTCTGGTTGCTTGCCAGCCTTTTTATCTTGTCAAACTGCGTTTCTTTATCTGCCATTTTTGTTTAAATTCTAATTAATAGAATATAACTTAATTGAAAAAATGCTTTATAAACTTTCTGTGAGATTTATAGCTAAAATCTTGATTTTTGCCTATAAATTTTCTTATGAGAATTGTTACCTTTTCTTCCTTTCCAGTTTTTCCAGTCTATTCTTTATCTTGACTATTTCCCCATGTTCTTCAAGGCTGAATATTTTTTCAAGTATCACAAGCCCTGTAAAAGTAAGTATAAATGTAAAAACAAATCCCTCAACGCTTAGCCTTTGTATTTGGGAGACATCCAGGTCAAAGAAAACTCCATGAACTATAAAAAGAACAGCGGCAATCAGTGAGAATATGAATGTTGATAACAACTTCCTCTTAAATATATTATTCATCAATTAAGTAGCATAATTGTTATTAAATATCTTTTTGTGATGGTTTGTTCTTTAATGCCTGATAATTTTCAAGGAGAATTCCGAAAGCTCCTCCGAGCAAGTCTCCTGAATTGAATGCATTGATATCAGCATATTTTATTATATCAGCTATTTCCTTAGCTATTAATCCAGATCCCCCTATAATTCTTGATGCCAAGTCTTTTTTATCTTTTAGTATATTGGTTCTTTCTGCACCCCATCTCCCCAAAGCTGCAAGAAAATACCCATACATAGGATGAGCAAGCCAAACATCCGGTCTTACTGAAGGAAACCAATCCTTCTCTCCAAACTGAAAATATTCAGCAGCCAATCCATAAGCTAAGCTTCCAATCAATGTCTTTATTGGGAATCTGTTTTCTTTCATAAAAATTAAAGAAAATTGCTTATTTTAAAGCTGTTGGTTATAAAACTTACAGATTAAAATTACCTCGCGCTGTCTGCTTGCTTCTCCGACTCATTCCTCTTTCTTATTGCGAAGCTGTCCCCGTTGTTCTCGTAGGCAAGAACTATTTCCTCTGCAAGCGCCTGCGTGATTGTCTTCTTTTTTCCGAATGCCTTGTCTGATGCTCCGTGAATAATATGCTTTATTGCAAGATTAACTCTTCTTATAGGAGCCACATCCACTGCCTGAGGATATCTTGCTCCTCCATATTCTATGACTGTTATCTCATCCCTTGGAGCTGCGTTTTCCACTGCCTTTACAAGAACAGCAATGGGATTTTTTTTCAACTTTTCCTCAACTGCCTTTAAAGCATTAAGGACAATTCCCATGTTCTTCGCATATTTACCTGTGCTTGAGCCAAGGATTATCTTGTGCTTCTTTCCTCTATGTCCTGCAACTGCAAGCCTGTTCATCAGCCTTTCAACTATATTGACCTTTGTCTGCCCGTGCTTTACGACATTTCTTCCCTGGCTTTTTACAAGAAGCTTTGGCTGAGTGTTTATCACATTCCTAAGCCCGGGGTCTTCTATCTTTATCTCAGAAACATCATACAAGTCAAATATCTTGAATTCCATAGGTTTTTTTTCAATTGTGTTTTCTGTCATTTTATCTTCTACCCTTCCGATGTGTTTTTGTTGAAAAACCATCGCAGGACAAATTATGAATTATTTTTTGTTTTATCATCTTCTTCCCTTCTCTATCCAGCCTTTCCACAATGCCCTCAATGGCTGGTCGTTTACTTGTATGACTTGGAATCTGACTCCAGGAATGTCTCCCTTTGTTCTTCCCTGCTTTCCGCCTATCCTCTCTATAAGAACCTCATCGTGCTCGTCAATGAATTTTTGTGCTAGGTTTCCAGGAATGAAAGCTGTTACTGTCCTGCTGTTTTTTGTAAGCTGAACCTTGCAGCATTTTCTCATTGCAGAGTTTGGCTGCTTAGCTTCTTTCTGAACTTTTTGAAGAACAATTCCCTTTGCCTGATTTGCGCCTTCAAGAGGGTCTGACTTTGCGTAAAGACCGAGAGTGTGCACTTTGTAATGCCTCTCGCTCCATCTGAATTGTTTCCTTCTGCTTATCAGTTTTGCTGCGTTTTTCAGTCCCATCTTATTATATAAATACTAACCGAGAAATTGGTTTTTAAATGTTTTTAGATAATTGATAATAGCCAGAAAAGTTAAACTTTTATTATATTACATAAATCTTTAAAATAGAGTCATTGTTCTCTCAAAAATGTTCTTTAAAATAGCAGATTTAATAGTAGCTATATTCACCCTTTTAATTACAAGCATTTATTATTATCTCACTTATCTTATAGCCAAGGATGTATATGAACCATCAGTTTCTTTTTCTTTTAATCAGATTTCTCTGTTTCATTTAGGGTTTAGGATGATGAATAAGAGTAAGGTAGAGGTAGAAGTTTTTGGGAAGCTATGGGCTAAATTTAAAGGAGAACTATTTGAATTTAAGACTGGCTTTTATGGTAATAAAAGTCCATGGATTCTTCAGCCTTTTACAGAAGGCCACGGACATTTTGATTTGAAAGATATCGCTAATAAGAAAAATGTTATGTTAATGGATTTTGTAAAAGAAAATAAAATTCCTTCATTAGAATTTATGTTTCAAATAAACTATCATAAAGTTGGCAGTAATAAATGGAAAAAATCCTCACCACAGAAGTTTATTTATAATTTTGAGAATAACCTCTTTTGGTTAAATGTATAAATCTTCCTAAACAATCCTAAACTCTCTCCCAAAGTAATCCTTGACTATCTTCTGCATTTCAAGCAATCGGCGCTTATTTCTTCCTATCAGCGCAGCCTTGCTCTGGCTTCCTGCCGTGAGTATGATTTCGTTGCTGTTCACATCAAGACCCTTGAACTTCACAGGGCTTGTTATTGCCTCTATGAATTGTCTTGCATGTTCAACTCCCCCTGGAATTGGAATAACTTTTATTCTTCTTCTAAATACCTCGCTGAGTCTTCTCACATTCCTTCCCTCTTCGCCGACAGCTGCCATCACAAGGTTTTTCGGAACGCAGAAAACCATGCAGTCGTTGTACATGAAGAAATATCTTGTTGATATCCTTGTCACCTGCTCAAACAGGTTAAGATACCTCATATCCTGCATGTTTATTGTGTTTGTTGACATTTTTGATTTCGTTTATCTCGGTATATTATCGTAAAACATCCATGAATATTTATTTTATAAAGTTATAGTGTTGTTAGCGTTAAGGATTAGCACGGCATTCACTTGTTAGTCTCTTCCACCACTTTTCTCTTTGCCTCTTTCTTTTCGGATTCTTCCTTTACCAAAGAGCCTATCACTTTCACAAGAAGCCCTGGAAGCCCTGTTCCGACAGGCACAGGCTGGTTGAGTATTATATTCTCTATCACGCTTGTAAGCTTGTCCCTTGAACCCTTGACTGTTGCATTTACGAATTGTTTTATTGGAGTTTCAAACGTTGCCCTTGCAAGTATTGACGATTTCTGCGCGATGATTCCCATTCTTGTTACTCCCTTTACCTTTCCTGTGTTTGTCATCGCGTCAGCCACAAGTTTCAAATGCCTCATGTCTATGTCAAGTCCCTGTGTGTTAAGAACCTCGTAGATTTCATTAATGATTACCTGCCTTGCAACCTCTATCCCGAATACCTCATCCATTTCATAAAGGTCGTTTGATATAAGTTTGTCAGGGTTTACTTCCTTGAATTTCAATATTTCCTTCATGCTTGTTCCAAGGGTTATGACAACAAAGTTGCTCTCCCGCTTGACAATTATGACCTGCTTGACATCCTTTACTCCTGATATCATTGTCTTCTTGAGCTTCTCCTTCAGTTTGTAGATGTCCTTGAAAGTCAGCTCTCCTGCATTAAGAATTATGGTGTCATCTTTTTCATGCGCCTTGAATCCAATTTCATTAAGCCTCTCTGCAACCTTCTTTGCGTTTATGTGAATGTGCCTCAGAGCCTCTTTGTCAAGCTTTATCTCTATTTTTTTGTCGCTGAAGTTTAGGTTTATCTCCGCTGCAATCTCTTCTATTGTAACCTCTTTTATTTTTTCTGCAAACATCTTGGCATCTTTTTCATTGTTGTATTCCTTCTTAAGGTGGATTTCCATCTTTGGCGAAGAAGGCTTCTTTCTTGTGTCAAATATTTCTATCAACCTTGGAAGTCCCTGGGTGACCTGCATCTCGGTAACTCCTGCGAAGTGGAATGTTCTCAATACCATCTGCGTTGAAGGCTCTCCGAACGATTGTGCTGTGACTATTCCTATTGCTTCTCCCGGTTCAATTTCCTCTCCGGTATGCATTCTCGTGACATCCCTTCCATCATCTCCATATTTGAACTGGATGACATTATTATTGCTGTCTCTTACTGTCTTGTCATATTCAACTCTTAGGTCCTGAAGCGCATTTGCAAGCCTTCTGTACAAGTATCCGGATTTAGGAGTTCTCAATGCAGTATCCATGAGTGTTGCTCTTCCAGTCATTGCACCGAAGAAGAATTCATCTGGCTTCAATCCTCTTATGTAAGGAGTTCTTATGAATCCTCTTGACCTTGGAGAAAGGTCTCCTTTCTTGAATGATGAAAGTGTCCTGTTTGAATATCCGATGTCAACTCTCTTTCCTTGAAGGTCCTGCTGTCCGACGCAGCATGCCATCTGTGTTATGTTAAGTATGTTTCCTCCGCCCCCAGAATTTATCATGTGCGAGACCGGATTGTCCTTTGGAAATTCTCTCTTAACTATCTCCCCTATTTTTGTTCTTATCTCGTTAAGAACTCTTAGCATTTTTATTTCCCTTGACTGCTCAAGAGTTTTTCCAGGAATTATCTCAAGCGTCCTGTTCTTGTATTCTTGGATTATTTCCTCTGTCTTTTTCTCTGCCTTTTCGACGACTTCATCAGTCATCTTCAGGGTGCTTTCAGCCAAGTCGAAATCATTGACAGAAAGAGAAATTCCCTTGTCTGTAAGGAAATTCTTTCCAAGATTGAATGCCCTTTGTATGCTCTCGAATGCCTCATTTCTTCCCTTTTCCTTGTCTATGTGTTTTACAAGCTCCCCTTCCTCAACTCCGAATGCCGTCTTGTCAATTATTCCCTTGATGACTTCTCCGTCTTTTATTTTCATTGAATCATTTGAGAAGTCTATCTTTGGAAGGATTTTTGAGAATATTTCATTTCCAGAAACATTTTTCTTTGAGAACTGGTAATCTATTCCTGTCCTGTAAAGGAGCTGGTTTGCATATTCCCTTGAAAATTCTCCAAGCCCGAGAAGATAATTTCCTGTTATCGCGTCTGTTACACATCCTATCATGTTTGTATTGTTCTTTGGGGAAATGAGATTCTTCTTTACATCAAGAAGGATTTTCGTTTCTGCTTTTGCCTCTTCGGTCTGTGGGGAGTGTATGTTCATCTCGTCTCCATCGAAGTCAGCGTTGTATGGGAATG
>CAYVSB010000042.1:4449-5752 GCA_964452855.1 Candidatus Woesearchaeota archaeon | reverse complement strand
TATAATAGCAGTAAGCTTGTTTTTGCTTCTTACAAAAATAAAGGCTGATTTTTTTCTAAGGCTTTGGTTTTTCCTTGTAGTGGTGATTGCTTTAATAATTTCATTAAATAGCATAATCCCTTACTTCCAATACTCTCTTCTTTTATCTGGTATAATTGCTCTCACAATGGGATTTTTCAAAGTTTACAAGAGAAGCCTTTTAGTCCATAATGCAGCAGAGCTTTTGGTTTATCCTGGAATAGCAGCCATATTTGTTCCAATTCTCAGTTTCTGGGCAATAATAATTCTTTTGATAATAATTTCCTTATATGACATGTGGGCTGTCTGGCACTCGGGAATAATGCAGAAAATGGCAAAATATCAAATAAACAAGCTCAAGACTTTCTCCGGATTTTTCGTACCTTACATTTCAAGAAAAGTAAGGCTGCAGATTAAGAGCATGACAAGAGCCCAGCTGAAAAGAAAAAAGATAAAAATCAATGTGGCAATCCTTGGCGGCGGCGACGTGGTTTTCCCAATAATAACCTCGGGAGTCATGCTTGCATCTCTTGGATTGTATTATGCTCTCTTCACAATAGGAGGAGCAGCGCTTGGTCTTTCATACATCTTGCTGTTCTCAAAGAAAAAGAAGTTTTATCCAGCAATGCCGTTCATAACAGCAGGAATTTTTGCAGGGCTTTTGGTTGGATTAGTAATATCTCTATTGTAATCATTTCTTAGGAACAACAAAACCATAAGATTTATAAACTCTTATTTTTTGGAAAGAATATGAAATTTAATTATGAAAACATAAAGGATAAAGCAAAGAGCATGGCAAAGACTGCAAGAGATTTCTCATTGGCTGTTTTGCTTACAGGAATACCCTCTTGGGGGGCACTTCAGCTTGACGACGCCTTTAGGGGAGAAACAAATCCTGTTTCAAGAGACTATGCCGAAATAGACAGGAAAGGTCTTGAGACAGATGTTACAAGAAGCTATTACGGAATAAATCTCACTCTTAAGGACAAGGACGGAGACCAGAAAGTTGATGAAAAATACCTTTCCGCATTTGGACTTAAATCAAAGGACTTGGGAGTAACGCTTCCATACGACCAGCAGATGTATGACACCGCTTTTGCAGATTACGGGAGGGGAAAGTAAGATGGGAAGAATATCCTATATCACAAAAAAACGTCAAGGGAGTCATAATACCCATACTGAAAGAGGAGCTGGAAATAAGCTGCGTTCATTCTTGGAAGATTTAGTAGCTGCAAGGATGGCAAAAATAATTGTGGAACATGTTGATGGTTCTATAAAGGTTTAC
>CAYVSB010000042.1:0-4439 GCA_964452855.1 Candidatus Woesearchaeota archaeon | reverse complement strand
TGTTGCTAATCCACCGGTTGCGGTTATTTCTTATTATGGGATTACTGGATCTAATGACTTCATTAATGACCTGATTGGAAGAAAGAAAGATATTGAAAAATTTGAAGAAACTTATAATTTAAATTCTGGAGGATTTGGAAAGAGAATTGTTCAAAAATAATAAAATGATGCTAAAACAGGAACTTGTTGGAAAGATAAAGGATTATTTTGACCTTAACATTTACGAGACAAAGGTCTGGCTTGCATTACTTGGAAAGGGAGTTGCTTCAGCAGGAGAAGTTGCAGAGGTTTCAAGAGTCCCAAGAAGCAGGACATATGATGTTCTTGAGAGCCTGGAGAAAAAGGGATTTGCAATAATCAAGCTTGGAAAGCCTGTAAAATACATAGGCGTAAAGCCAAACCTGATACTTGAAAAATTAAAGAACAATGTCAAGAGGGATGCTGATGATAGGATAATTTCCCTTTCAAATGTAAAAGCCACAAATGAATATGAGCAGCTTGAGCAGCTTTACAAGGGCGGAATAAACCCTATAAAAAGAGAGGACTTATCTCTTGCATTGAAAGGAAGAACCCATATAACAAACCATCTTAGGGAAATACTTGAGAATGCAACCAAGGAAGTTATAATCTGCCTAAATGCAAACGAGATGAAGTCAAAGATGAAGCTCTTTGAGCAGACTTTTGAAGCCCTTAGAAAATCCAACATAAAAATAAAGGTTGCTCTTTCAGGCGATGAGGAAATGATAAAGAAAATGTCTGAAATTCTTAAAGTAAAGATAAGTAGGATAGACATTGACACAAAATTCTTCATAGTTGACAGGAAGGAGATACTCTTTTACCTGTTGAAGGAAAACAAGGACAGCAATGACGAGGACATTGCAATATGGCTTAACTCTGAGTTCTTTGCAAATGCTTTCACAAGCCTGTTTGAAATGGCCATGAAGGGAGGAAAGGAGTAAGATGAAACAAAAAACATTTAAAATTAAGAGAGAAAAGACAGTACAACAAATTGAAACATATCTTCATGAGAGTACAAAATATCACAATTATCTTGAGCAAAGCAGGGAAGAAATAGCCCATATTGGTAATGAATCTGGTTCTTTAAATAGCCAAAGTATAGAGATATATCAAATAAAAGATGCCACGCTTAGAATTTTATTTGAGGGTAACCCCTTGCATAACAAAGCAACATTACAATTTTATGCAAGAACATCTGTGAAGATAGACCAAGCCAAATCATTATTGGAAGAAATGGTAAAAAGAAATCAGGAGACAAATCAAAAATGAAATCCTTATCAAAATTACTAATAACAGCAGGAATGATTGGACTTGCAACCTTGTTTCCAGCAAAGGAAGCTCAGGCTCAGAAGCTCGGCGGATGGCTTGAAGCAACAGCTGGTACACCGGCTGAAAACCTAAGGATTTACCCCGAGGCATCTTTATGGGGAATAAATGCAAAGTCCTTGATAGACATTAACGGATATAGTCCATTTAGCAAGACAGACGTTTCTTTTTCAGGATTGGAGACTAACTCAAGACATTTCACTGCAAAGCCTGTTATAACAATGCTTAAGGATAAGCAAGATGGGGCAAAAATGAAGGCCGGATTAAACCTTTCTTATCCAAGGTCAAAAATAGGCCGTGGATTTATAGAGGCAAGCATAGACATTGAAAATCCAAAAAGCAAATCCTCAGTCTACACTTACAATGGAATTACCATGTTCAGGGGGAATTATTTCTTCGGAGTCTTTACATCCAGCCCTTCAAATGATTTCTCAAAAACTTATGTGGAAGTGGAAATGACAGGTCCAAAAATAATCAAAGGCATTTCCTTATATTCAAGAATGAATGTTCAAAAAGGAGTTGCTCCATCTTATCAGGCAGGAATTTCACTAAATCCAATTGATCTTTATGATAGAATCAAAAAGAAGGAGAGGTAAAATGGACAAAAAGGAATTAAGCGCGAGGGAGTATGTTGGTTATGTATTAGGAGAATTATATATGGCGGCAGGAATATTTGTAGGATGGGGTGTTGGATATTTGGTTAAGACTTATGACCTTCTTCCAAAAGGAATTGAAATGGAAGATTCTGAACTTACAGGAATTATTCTTGGCGGCTTGGCTGCCTTGGTATATGGAACATCCAAAGAAATAAAAAGAAAAAAATTTAAATTGGAAAAAGAAGCACAAGAAGGAAAAAAATAAAATGAAAACGCTGGCAAAAGCACTTATTGCAGGAAGTCTTTTTTTGATTGCCGGATGTGACACACGCCCTCAATTAAAAGGAGCAAAGGATTTCACAGGCGACGGAATTAATGATATAATGCTGATGCAGGGGAATCAAACATGGCTTTTTATTGGAAAAAAAGACAGCGGATATACCATGGCAAAAAAGAAATATAATTATGATTGGATTGAGGGTGAAAATCCAAAGGAAGAATGCTTTATAACAGATGATGGGATAAAATATTCATTTGATGGCAAATTTTACATTGAATCCCCTAAGGATTCTATCCAATAATCATTAATTGGAAAAATTATCATAAATGTTCTTTCTATGGCCAATTTCTATCACAAGAATAATCAATTTATCCTGTTTGATATCTAGGATGAGCCTGTATTCGCCTACTCTTAACCTGTAATATGGAGTCCTCTGAAGCCTTTTCATATCAAAGCAAAAAGGGCGTATTTTTATTCTTTCAATTGCAGTGCCTATTCTTTCTTGAACTAAAACATCAAATTTTTTTAATTGTCTTTTGGCTTTTTCTGAGAATATTATCTCATACATTTAAATTTAGCTCCTTTTTGATGTCTTCCCACTTGTGGAACTTTTTTGCCTTGCCTTTTTTGATATCGTCTTCATATTCAGCAATGCTTTTCTTTGTTTCTTTGGATAATTCCATTCTGTCTTCCATCAAATCCCAAATTATGTCCTCATAGCTTTCCTTGCTGTGCATTTTCATTTTTTGCAGCTTTCCCAAAAGTTCCTTGCTTATCTGTATTGTTGTATCCATATCAACTATATAACGTGCTATAGTATATAAATCTTTTTGCCAGAAATTGCCAGAAAAAAGTGAATTACCCAATAACCCTAAGTTCTTTTATTGACATGTCGGAAAGAACCCTTTTGTTCTTTTGTTCCCATTTGTTAAGGAAATCCTTTACGCTATGTCTTGTTTTTTCCTTTGCATAAAGCCTTTTGTTTTTGATGAAAACATGCTTGTGCATTTTTCTGAAGGCATTTGCGTTTTTTTGGTCTTTTGCCTCAGGACCTTTCTTTATTATCTCGCTTTTTGGAATTGCTGAAAAATAATATAATGTTGTTTTCTTCCCGGAATATTCCTCGCCTGAGTCTTTTATATCAAACTGGCTTTCCAGTTCATTTCTAAGATGCCTGTAGAATTTAGCAAGCTTTGTTCCTGCAATATCCCCTTCCTGCTTGCCTGTCGTTGCTTTAAGAGCAATGAAATCATGCTTTTTTGCCATGGCGCTCTTTCTTGCAGAATCCAGATCAAGCTTTTTTTGTTCAAATGCGCTGCTTGAGGGATTTTTCAGGAATTTTATACATGAAGCCCTGAATTTTTCAAAAGTCTCGTCTGAAAGCGCTGAAAGCACGTTTCTCTGCCTATAGGTAGGGTCAACAAGTATTATTGGGGATGAAAGTTTTGCAGTGTTTATATCCATCAAGACCTGCTGTCTGCTTTTGTAGTGTTTTTCAATGTCAATGACTATCTTTTCCCCTTTTTTCATTTTTGCAGCAGCTTTTATGAAATTAAGGAACCCCTTGTAATGATATACAAGAAGCTCAAGGCCATATCCTGAAAATCCTCTTATATATGACTCTGCCCCGTAGCAGTTGTGGGCATGGCAAAATGCTTTTGCCAGCCGTATATCGTTTATTATTTTCTGGTTTTGCAGCTTTTTTCCTATGTATATGACATGGAATGAAGAAAGGTCTGTTATATTCTCAGCCTCCTCTGGCTTTTTTATCTTCAGCACAGGAACAACCTCTATGAAAACATTTTTCCCGCTTTTAATTCTGAAGTAATTTCTTGACCCGTGGATTTCCTGTATGTCCCCTGCCCCTGAAATAATTTTTTTTGTAAGTTCAGAGATGTTTTTTTCCCTTAATTTTCTGTCAAACCTTGCAAATATGTCAATGTCATAATTTTCCTTTTTTATTATTGTCCCCTTGGCAAAGCTTCCGCCGACAAAGATTTCAACATTAACCTTTTTCGCTTTTGCCTGTTTCCTCAAATGCGCGACAAAATCCTTGCACTTCTCAGCTATTTCAGCAAGCTCGTCTTTTCCAGGCATTATTTTTTCCATAACCTTCTCAAGGACACTTTGGATTTTTTCTTTCATGCGGCAGAAAACGAGGTTTTTGCTTATAAATATTGCTTTAAGCATATTTCCCCTAGTGCCGATTACTTTTTCTT
>CAYVSB010000041.1:1395-5780 GCA_964452855.1 Candidatus Woesearchaeota archaeon | reverse complement strand
GGCAGGTCTGTATTTTTCTGCAGGCATTCTTTGTTTGTTGATGTAACGCATGTTTTTTCAAAGTTGTCCTCAAACACGCACGCGCCTTTTACATCGGCATTTGCAAGCGCAAAGCATCCTGCCTGGTCTTTTACATCAGCCCTGAATGTTGTGCTTAATCCGTAAGTTGACGACAAAGTCTTGCATTGTGTTTGTGTCACAAGGCTTGTCTGGTCTCCGAGAATGCAACATCCAAGCTGGCATTGTGGAATTTCATCAGCTTTTTTTTCGCTCCATGTTCCGCTGTTATCATTGCACACTTTCTGCGGCACATTTCCCATACAATCCCCTGCTTTTCCGTTTATGCATGTTCCAAGCTTGCAGTAAGAAGTTGCCTCGCATGAGCTTGGACTTGCTTTCAGCCCGTTTGATACATCACAGTTGCTCTCAACGCTGTCCTGGCACCATGCTCCCTGAAGCGTTTTTTCGCAGCAAAATGAAACTCCCGGCTCATCCACTGCAGAAACATTAAGAGAAAGGAAAATGCTTGCAAGCAGGAAAAGCCCGATGATTATGAATTTTTTGTCTGTCATCTCTTTAGTGTTTAATATTTATTTTGTGTCAGCAATTCCATATCCAGGTGGAAATACCTGGCTTCTTGATGCAAACTGGAATTTGTCAAGGCTGTTTCTATTTGTCAGCACATATATTTTTGCCCCGTATTCTGACTGAGGGCTCAGTTTTTCCACCTTCAAATCATGGTTAAGGTCCATGTATGCAGTTGTCTCTGCATTTCCGTATGTTGCCTCCCAATCTATTATGTTATTAGCTATGCTTGTGAATTGATAAAGATTGCTGTTCGTAGTTACAGCAAATGAATCATATTTCTGTGTTTCTGTCCTTGATAAGGTCACAGAATAGTTGAATGTTGTTTCCACTTTTCCTGGAAGTATTGAAATGCTTGTTGCTCCTTCTGTCAAGGAAACAGTGTATCCTCTTCCTTCAAAGCTGGATTTCAATTCATTGAAGCAGTTTCGCGCACTGCTTTCAATTCCAGAAGCTATTTCTAATTCAATATGCTCTTTCAGCAATGGCTGTTGGACAACACATGTCTTGTAATAGTTTGAAGTGTAGCACAGGTATGAAATTTGCTCATCATTGTTTAAAACGTAAAGTATTGGTTCCAGGTTTCCTCCCTGTAGGGAAACAAGGTCAATTGTGCTTTGTATTTCATCCTCAATGCAATTCTGTATGAATGCATTAGGGTCTTGTGTGCTTCCGCCAAGTGTTGACGAAATTTGCGGATAGAAAAGATAGATTAATATTCCAATGGCAACCACAACAAGGGCAATCACGACAAAAACAGTCAGCTGGCCTTTTTTGTCCTGCAAAAACAGCTCTTTCCCGCCCCTTTTTTTCATTCAATCTATATGACAATCCCGTTTATAAATATTTTTATGAATTTTCTTTAATTATTCTCGGGAAATTGAAAGTGCAGATAAAGATAAAATCAATTACTAATCTCAAATTCGCTTTGCAATATTATGGTGATTACTTACTAACTTATAGTAAGAAGTAAAATGCTAATTGTAACCAGCCATTTAATATCATTTATTTTATCAGCAATAGATATCAGTGTGTTGCCTTATGCATTAGTAGCTGTCTTTTCTCTAAAATCAATAATCCATCATCTCTTCTTCGCTTTCTTCCTTCATGCTCTTTTGCTTTGCCTCTTTCGGCTCACTTGAGGATTCCTCAAGGTCTTTTTCAGTTATGGAATCAATCATTTTCTTGAAGCTTGGGAAACTTCCTGCGGGAATTCTTAAACCTTTTTTTGTTGGTCCAGTATATTTATCGCTTGTTGTAAATTCTCTTATATCAACACCAACTTTTCCATTATACTCCCTTATTCCAACGACAATCTCAGTAACTGTTCCCTGATATTCGCCCTTTCTTATTTTTCCGATGTCTTTTTCCACGTTTTTTTCAGGAACGAACATTTTATAAAGTTATGGATTATTTATTGGATATAATGGCATTGGATAGTCTTGCTTCACTCGGGTCATGGATATATCTGCTTGTAGCAATCATGATATGGGATACAGTATGGAAAGGCATAGCTCTTTGGAAATCAGGAAGAAACAGCCAGCTTGCATGGTTTGTCTGCATTATCATATTCAACACTGCTGGAATACTTCCTATACTTTACATTGCATTCTTCCAGAAGAAAAAGAAAAGATAATTTCGCAAGATTTATAACTTCTTTTCTTTTGTTCTCATGATGATTAATTTTTCAGAAATTTCAAAATATTCTCCCCTTCTTTTAAGGATTGGAATAGCGTTTGTCTTTTTCTGGTTCGGGATTTCCCAGCTGCTTTCGCCGTTGCAATGGACAGGTCTTCTTCCTGCATTCACATACTCTTTGCCTGTTGCACAAACAACAATTATATACATTAACGGAACATTTGAGGTTTTATTTGCAACCCTTCTTCTTTTGGGATTTTACACAAGGGCAGTCTCATTTTTGCTTGGGCTACATCTTCTGATGATAAGTTACAATCTTGGATATGGTCCAACAGCAATAAGAGACCTTGCGCTTGCAATAGTAACGTTTGCAATTTTCCTTCGCGGCCCTGATGAATTCTGTTTGGATAAGCACATGGCAAGAAAAGAATGAACAGAATTAATCCAACCTCACCTTTAAATACCCCTATAATTACTTATTTATGTAAAAATGTTGGAAATAGTAACTTTCTAAGTACGCTATTTCTTTTTTAAGGATACAAATGGAAAACTTCAGGAAACTGGGATTAAGCGAGCAGCTTTTGGAGCTGTTGAAAAAGGCTAACATTAGCGAGCCAAGCAAAATACAGGAAAAGGTAATTCCATTGATAATGGCAGGAAGGGATGTGATAGGCGGCTCTGCGACAGGAAGCGGAAAAACCATTGCATTCGGGGCAGGAATAATTGAAAAAGTAATCCTTGGAAAAGGGCTTCAGGTTTTGATACTTGTTCCAACCAGGGAGCTGGCAGAGCAAGTTGGAGATGTTTTCTCAAAATTTTCATCTTACAAAAGAATTAATGTTGCAAAGGTGTATGGTGGTGTTGGAATAGAAGGACAGGTAAAGCATCTTAGAAATTCAGAGATTGCAGTTGGAACACCTGGAAGGCTTCTTGACCATATTGGAAGAGGAACAATAAGGCTATCAGGAATAAAGATGCTTGTTTTGGATGAGGCTGACAGAATGCTTGACATGGGATTCATAGATGATGTTGAAAGGATTATAAGGGAATGCCCAAAAGACAGACAGACACTTCTTTTCTCAGCCACAATATCAGCAGACATAGAGGCACTTGCAGGAAGATACCTGAGAAACCCGGAGTATGTTGCTGTTGAGTCATATGTGGATGCGGGAAAGCTTCATCAGATTTATTATGATGTTTCCAAAAACCTGAAATTCTCCCTTCTTGTTCATCTTTTGCAAAAGGAAAAATACGGGCTTGTGATGGTTTTCTGCAATACAAGGCACAATGCGGATTTCATAGGAAAAAATTTGGAAAAGGTTGGGATAGAAACGCTGGTGATTCACGGCGGTTTAACCCAGCAAAGAAGAAACAAAATCATGGAAAGGTTCAATGAAAATAAGGTATATGTTCTTGTATGCACAGACATTGCAGCAAGGGGATTGGACATAAAAGGAATCTCGCATGTTTACAATTACGACCTTCCAAAGTCAAGCAAGGATTATGTTCATAGGATAGGAAGAACAGCAAGAGCTGGAAAAGACGGCATTGCAATAAGCCTTGTATCTGACAGGGACTACGAGAATTTCAGGGCTGTTCTCTCAGACGAATCCCTAAGCATAGAGCAGACACCTATTCCTGATGTAAAAATGATTCCTATTGAAATGGACAAACGCAGGATGCATGGTGGCAGCAACGCGTTCAGCAGAGGCCCAAGAAGAGACAGAAGGGAAATAAGACCTTCAGGAAGCAGAGGAGGCGGAAGCAGTGGAAGAAGCAGCTTCGGAAGAAGCAGTGGCAGAAGCTTTGGAGGCAGAGATGACCGAAGCGGTGGGCGAAGGGATGACAGGCGTGGCGGAAGCGGGCGAAACAATTCCAGAAGCTCAAGAAATTCTTTCAGGGGAAATCAGTCAAGAGGCAGGGGAAGGTATTAGGGTTTTATTTTAATTTCTACAAATGGTGCTATTATTAGACCAAATGCATACTTCTAATGTCTTTTTGAAAATTCTAGGTTCACAATTATTACAGACTACCTCGAAATTTAGATTTACTTTTCCTATTGGAACTTGAGAAATATTTCCATCCTTATCACTGCTAGTATCTTTCTGTCTTATATTTTCATTAGCACATCCACTTTTTCCTGAATCTATGCTATCAAAGTT
>CAYVSB010000041.1:0-1385 GCA_964452855.1 Candidatus Woesearchaeota archaeon | reverse complement strand
ATTACACTATTTGCCCAATTATTCTCTAAAAAGATGGTAATTCTGCCCGTTTCTGTTTGCCCTTCATTTTTTATACATAAATCCATACTTTTTCCAGGCAAAAATCTTTTTTCAATCAATACTTGTGAAGAAATTTCAGTTATCTGACCAAATGTTTCTGGTATATAGAGAGATATTGAAGGGGCTAATGGCTGTGAAGAATTTAATACAACTTTAAGATTTGTATAAGTCAAGACAATTATTACTGCTGTTAAAAAAACCATTATCCAATTATTTATTCTTTGAGATTTAATGGACTTTATCTTATGATAGTCAATTATATTTTGCCTTGGAGGCTCTTTTTGACCAAAGTAGGATGCAGTTAATGAAGGATATTCCTCATCTATTCTTGCTAAGAGTTTCTTTTCTTTTTCTAAATTCCTTTTTCTTTTCCATGCTTTAATTTTTATTATTATACTCTTTACATCATTTAAGAATCCTTCCATTAAAAAAACAAGAATCAAGCAATTTTATACTTTTCTAAAAATATCTTTCTAAAGAGATATTAACTTTACATTCAACTTTTTGAAATGGTTATCAAAGTAATCAGTTAAGTGCTCATACATTGCGATAACAGACCCTGGAGGATACTCTGAGCCTCCTCTAAAAGTTTCTTCAGGATAAGATAAAAATCCTATATCATAATCTCCCCAAGATTCAAGTGTTGTAAAAGGATATACAATAAACCCCTCATGAAATAGAGGATTTCTCCAAAAAGAATACAATTCAACTGCATCATTTTTTGAGATAGTTTTAGAAAGAAGTGCTATGAATCTTTTTCCAGAATCTTTTTCATCTTGGAACAAAAGATGTGCTAAACTCTCAAAACCAAAAAACAGATTTGATATATTAGCCTTCCGTGAGCTTTCTTTTCAGCAAAAGCTTTCAATAAAGAAACTCTGTCTTTATGAAAATTCACAAACTTTGCAATATTGAGTTCTGGCATCTTATTTTTCTTTTTTTAGCTTTCAATCTTGCCTTTTCTATTAAGGGAGTCTGACTTTTTGTTATACGCCCCAACCGGGAGTCGAACCCGGATCGCGTCCGCGACAGGGACGAGTCATAGCCGTTAGACCATTGAGGCACAATATAAGGAATTTGTTTTGTGTTTAAAAAGCTTATTGTGAATGGGAAAATGGGTGGCGAAACAGGACAGGAAAGACTCTAAATGGCCGACTTGTTCTCTTTATCATAACAATACTTAAAAATATGCTCATTATTTGATGTCAATGGCAGCCCAGGAATTTTACATTGATTATTTTGGCAAGAAATATCTTGACTCTCATTTTCCTGAAAAGAAAAACAAGCCGCACTTCCAATTGGCTTATGGTGATGTCGGCGGCTCA
>CAYVSB010000040.1:0-5780 GCA_964452855.1 Candidatus Woesearchaeota archaeon | reverse complement strand
GACATAACAAGAAAGGCGAATGAATATCTGCAGATTCTTGAAAAGCAAAGGGAGCTTTTTGACATTTATCTTGAAAACCTGAACCGACTTGAGTTGAGAAACTATGTAAATCTCAACAATGCAATAAAGACCATCCAAAAGGGAAAAGTCATACAGAAAATATCTGACGAGCTGAGCAGATATTTGATAGAGCTTGGAGTGGAGGGAAAGCTTCTTTATACAAGAATGAAGGAAATACTCTACAATGTTGAAGAGGAGACAAACCTTATAATAAAGGACTATGCAAATGTTGACTACAAGAAATCCATAAAAATAATTGAAGAGCTCTCATACGATCAGCTTCTTGAAAAGGAAAAGATACTCAACGCGCTCAACTATGACAGCCTTGGAAAGATAGTGAGAATTGCCGGATGGAGAATACTCTCAAAGACAGGGCTTTCAGAGCAGGAGATATCAAAGATAATAAGTGAGGTCGGACTTGAAAGGATAATCTCAACAGAGATTGAAAAGCCTCTTGACGAGGCATTGATTTCCAGGGACAAGTTCAGCTCCATAAAGGTTGAATTGGAAAAGCTGAAGCTCGGGGTTTGACAAGGTTTAAAAACCGATTTTGCCAAAAGCATTTATGAAAAGAAGCTCAAGGCGATGGAAGAAAAAAAGGCAGATGCGATGGAAATGGCAGAGGAAAAAGCTCAGAAAGGAAAAGCATAAGAGAAAGGCCAGAAGGGCAAGAAGCACATAATTACCATCAAAGTATATTTCTTAATAGAGCAATCTATAAAAACCTCCAAAAGATTTGGCTTTTATGGTTAATGAAATTCCAAGGCAGGAAATTTATGATAAAGTAAAGGAATTGGTAAAATCCTGCTATCAAAGAGTTCATCTCGGGCAGCCAGCAGCAGAAGTGGAGCTTGAAAAATATTCCTTAAACGGAAGGGAAATCCTTGAGATGATAGATGAAATGGCTCCCTTGACAAGCTATTGCGGGCAACTTGAGAAGGAAATTGAGAATCTAAAGGAAGATGAAAGCCATTATTTGAATGGACTTAGGGAAGAAAGGGAAAATCTTCGGGAAATCCAAGATCTTCTTCAAAAATCCAAGAAGAATTTTCATGTGTGGAAACTTGGAAAGAAAGTGAACGAAACTCTTAAGGGAATAGAAAAACTTCTTGAATAGTCTTCTTTAATGACATAATCTTTATAAGTTAGAAAGAAAATTAAGGTTCATGACAAGTTCAATCTGGACAGAAAAGTATCGTCCTGAGAAATTCTCTGACATTGTCGGGCAGGAAGACATAATAAAAAGGGTGGAGGCGCTCACAAATTCCCTTAACATTCCGCATCTTCTTTTTGCAGGTCCTGCGGGAACAGGAAAGTCAACCCTTGCCCTTGTGGTGGTAAAGGAGCTGTTCAAGGATTCATGGAGGGAGAATTATCTTGAACTCAATGCCTCTGACGAGCGCGGAATAAATGTAGTCAGGGAAAAAGTAAAAAGTTTTGCAAGGACAAAATCAATAGGAAATGTTCCCTTCAAGGTAATATTTTTGGATGAGGCAGATGCCCTTACACCAGAAGCCCAGCAAGCCCTGAGGAGAACAATGGAAAATTATTCAAGCACCTGCAGGTTCATACTTTCATGCAACTACTCAAGCAAAATAATAGACCCAATACAATCACGATGTGCGCTGTTCAGGTTCAAGCTCCTTGAGAAGAGACATATAGAAAAAATAATCCAGAAAATTGCAGAGGGGGAAAAGCTCACAGTAACTCCTGATGGCGGAGAAATGATATACGAAGGAAGCGAGGGAGACTGCAGGAAGTGCATAAACCTTTTGCAGTCAACAGCATCAATATCCCCCTCAATAAATCCTGAGCTGGTTTCCACAATCCTTGCAAATGCAAAGCCAAAGGACATAAGGGTTGTGCTTGATTATGCCCTTTCCGGCGACTTCCAGAAATCAAGGGAAAAGCTTCTTGATGTCATGCTTAAGGAAAGCATTTCAGGGCAGGAAGTCATAAAGGCAATCCAAAAGGAAATATGGAATCTTCCCATTGAGCCTGAGATAAAGGTAAAGCTCACAGAGAAAACAGGCGAGGCTGAATTCAGGATTGTTGAAGGCAGCGACCCATTCATACAGCTGCAGGCGTTGATTGCAAGCTTCATTCTTGCCGGCTTGGGGAAGTAAAAAATGAAAGAACTACAGCCAGATTTCATAGGGAATTTCATGCTTTTGGGAGATGAAGAACAGCAGAGAATAAGAGAGGAATATGCAGGAATCACTATGGAAGAATATAACCAGCGTGTGATGTTAGGTTCAGGTTTATTCAAAATGTATATTGAAAAGAGGGAAAAAATAGGAAGGGGAACATTGGAAAAAATATCTGGCAAGATAATAGACAACTATGGCGAGGCTTTATTCAACGGAGAAATGGGAAAATTTTATATCAGCTTTGTAAAAAAATATTGTCAAGGTTCAGATGCAAGCATTGATTATGAAATACCTTACGAAGGGACATTTGATATTAATAAAAGCACATTTTCAGGGAAGTATCTCATGAAAGGCAATAAAAAGCCCTGGAAAGGAATGTTTGTCCTGCTATCCGCAGCCTCAATTTTAAATAATATCTTCGATGGCCGATTAAATTAATTAAAATGACATGGGTTGAAAAATACAGGCCTAAAAAATTCAGCGACATAAAAGGACAGGACCTCGCTGTGGAAAAAATCCAGAACTTCATAAGAAACTTCAAGTTTGGCAAAAAAGCATCAATTCTTTATGGTCCTCCGGGAACAGGCAAGACCACCATAGCTTATGCAATTGCAGCTGAAACAGCCTCTGAAATATTTGAACTGAACGCATCTGACTTCCGAAGCAAGGAAAAGCTCCAGCAAATCCTTAGGCCTGCAATAGAGCAGCAGTCTCTTGCAAAAAAAGGAAAGATAATTCTTGTTGACGAAGTTGACGGCATTTCATCCCTGGATAAGGGAGGACTCGCAGAGCTTCTGACACTTACGGAAAAAAGCCAATATCCCGTGATAATAACCGCAAATGATATATGGGACAAAAAATTTTCTGTATTAAGGTCAAAATCAGAGTTAATCCAGCTGAAGGAAATAGATTACGGAATAATAAAAGGAATACTCATTGATATCCTGAGAAAGGAAAAAAAGTTCATTGAGGCTAATGTCCTTACAAGCATTTCAATAAATGCCAAGGGAGACATACGGGCAGCCATAAACGACCTGCAGACAGTATCAGGTTCGCATTCAACAGGAGATTCCGTGATTCTTGATGAAAGAAACAAAGAGGTTGATATCTTCAAGGCATTAAGGGCAATTTTCAAAGACTCCCCGAAAAATGAAATCCTTTCCTTATTTGATTCGGTGAATATGTCTCTTGATGAGATAATGCTCTGGATAGAGGAGAACATTCCTGCTGAATATCAGAAAGAGGAATTGGTCAGAGCATTTGATGCTTTGAGTAAGGCTGATTTGTTCAAAGGCAGGATATACAAGCAGCAATATTGGAGATTTTTGGTTTACCAGAACATCTTCCTGAGCTACGCAATCTCTGCATCCAAAAAGGGAAAAAAGCCTGGATTCACTTCATACAAAAAGCCGACAAGAATCCTCAAAATATGGATGAGCAATCAGAAGATGGTTTTAAAAAAATCAATAGCACAGAAATTTGCCCAGCATTCCCATATAGGTGGGAAAAGGGCAATGCAGGAATTCCCAATGATAAAGAATATTGTCAAAAATCCCGCTGTTAAAAAGGAGCTCAGGCTAAGCGAAGAGGAAATTTCCTGGCTTGAGCAGGAGAATTAATTACAATGACGGAAAAAGGCAAAAGTTTGGAAATAAGGGCAGAATGCGACTATTATCATGTAAAGATTATGCTTGAAACCCATGGGGCTGTTTGCGTTGGAAAAGAATCAAAAAAAGAGGATATAAACATACCTCCTGGATATTTGAATATTGAAAGGGAAATTTATGAGCTAAGAGATAAAAGTCTTAAATTTCAAATTAACAAGGTAAAGGGCATTGGAAGTTTTGTTGAAATAACACCCTTTTCCACAGAAAATGGGGAAGGAAAAAATTTCATGAAAAAATGCAGCACTTATCTGAGCCTGTTTGGAATATCAGAAGACAATCTCACTTCTCAAAGTTATGCAGATATCTATCAAAATTCTCTCAAAGCCCATTAAAAATTATTTCAATGCCTCTTCAATTTCCTTCCATGAAATTGATTGCAAAAGCGTTTTTCCGTCCCTTGTGATATAAATAGGAATTATTTTTCCATTATAGAGAATATTTACAGCATAAAGTCCGCTCACTTCCTTCACAGAATCAATGCTTGCTCCTTCTACTCCCTGAACCTGAAGGGCATCAAGGACAATTTATGAGACAGCATTTCCAGTGGCTGAAATGCCTGCAAAACTTCCTGCAACAAGAATTATTGCAAAAATTCCAAGAACAAGGCTTGAAACAATCCAGGGGTTTTCCCTTATTTTGTATATTATCAGATTTTCCCCGCTTGCTCCTCTTTCATCCATGCTGCTAGATATTAAAGCAGTTTAAAAATATTATGAAACATCTCCAAACCAAACAATTAAAAATATTGATGGTATTTTTAATCAATGCCTTATGATGTTATCGTTGGTAGAAATGACTCTGACAAGAAATCATTCGGAGAAAGAGGAATAGTTTATGTTGGCAAAGGTTATGTTAGAATGGGGCAGTACACATCATTGAGCAACAGGATTCTGATGGACATTGCAAGGAATCATGTCATACTTGTTGCCGGAAAAAGAGGAAGCGGAAAATCTTACACGCTTGGCGTGATTGCAGAGGAGCTTTCAAACCTTCCTGCAGAGGCAAGCCAGAACATTGCTTCCCTGATTTTTGACACAATGGGAATATTCTGGACAATGAAATTCAAGAATGAAAAAGACCGGGAGCTTCTTCATGACTGGGGGCTTAAATCAAAGAATCTTGCGGCAAGAATATTTGTTCCATTCGGGCATTATGATTCATACCTGCAAAGGGGAATACCTGCTGATGAAAAGCTTGCCCTTGACCCGTCTGAACTCAGCGCAGAGGATTGGATAATAACCTTCAATCTTGACATGGTAAGTCCTGTTGCAGTAATAATAGAAAGAATTGTTACTGGTTTAAGAAAAAAAATGAATTTTGACATAAATGACATAGTAATGGAAATGGGCAAGGATGAAAAAACGCCTGCAGAGACAAAAAATGCAGCCATCGGGCTTTTTGAGGCTGCGAAGACATGGGGAATTTTCTCAGGAAAAAATGATAAGCCAACAAAAGTAAGTGATTTAATTCTTGGCGGTTCCACCACTGTCCTTGACCTTAGCGTTTACAATTCTGTCGGAGCATTCAATGTCCGTGCGCTTGTAATAAGCCTTGTTTCAAGAAAAATATTCAACCAAAGGATGGAATCAAGAAAAACAGAGGAAGTCCAATCCATCTCAAGGGGAATTGACTTTTCGCAAAAACAGGAAAAAAAAGACCAGCCTCTTGTCTGGATTTTCATAGATGAAGCACATGAGTTTCTCCCATTAAATTCAAAGACAATCGCAACAGATGCGCTTGTTCAGTTGCTAAGGGAGGGAAGACAGCCTGGAATCTCCCTTGTTCTTGCAACCCAGCAGCCAGGACAAATACATCGGGATGTAATGACCCAGTCTGATATTATCATATCACACGGGGTACCTTCAAATCCTGATGTGGACGCTCTGAACGAAATAATGCAGCC
>CAYVSB010000039.1:0-5790 GCA_964452855.1 Candidatus Woesearchaeota archaeon | reverse complement strand
CATTATTCCAGGAAGCTCTTCATTCAGCTCTTTGAGAAAAACCAAAACTTGGGAATCTGTTTTTTTGTTAAGAAGGAATGCAATGCTATCTGTGTCTGAGTAAATTGTTTTGAAACCGGAATTGTCTATTTTTTCAATTACTTTTTTTATAAAATCCCTGCTAAGTGAAGTTGTTGCGGCAGAAGCTTCAGGGCAGTAATATCTTGCCCCGAAAAATCCCTGGTATCCGTAGCTGGCATTTGCAAGGAGCTTGAACGCATTGCTTCTTGCCTTTATTACGGCATCCTCTTTATTTTTTAATTCCTGTTTGTATTTTTTTCTCAGGCTTATGATTTCCTTAAGTATTTCAGGAAAGAAGCCCTGTTTCTTGCTGAACCAAACGTTTTTTTCTCCGATATTTACTTCCAGAGAGTTTTTTTCCTTTTTTTCAAGAAGAGTTGACTTTGAAAGGTTGAAGGTTGCAATTATGCTTGGCCAATAGCTTGTAAAATCAAAGAGGACAAGATTTTCATACATTCCAGGAATTGGCTGGAAGACAAACGCCCCTTCATATTTTCCCCTTGTCCTTCTTTCCCCTATTTCATCATGAGTGGGCCTTTTTTCAGGAATCTCGTTGAATTTTTCAAGATTGTGGACTATGAAGGATTCCACATTTTTTGCCATTCCGTTTCTTGATATTTCAAATATAGGTTCCTGCATTACTCTTGAAAATTCCCTCATGTCATGCCAGAATTTGAAAAAAAGGCGGTATGTCAGATCAGAGTCCTGGAGATTGTAAAGGAAATATTCCTTCCAGTCAGAATCTGTCATTTTTGAGACAGGCTTGAACACAAAATCCTTTTTTTTGTCGCCCAAGAATTCCTTTGAAACATCGTTGAGGGAAAGAGTTTCTGACTGCATGTACTGCGAGTATGCAGTGTCTATGAATTTTAAAAGGTCAACATGGGTAATTCCGCTTATCCTGCATGTCATTACAGAACCTCCCCTGAATGTTGGTTGGCTTCCGTCAAGGCCAAGCGGCAGTTTTATCTTATGAAATTCAGCCCTTGCCTTTATGTAGGGCATATCAAAACCATCGCTGTAATATCCCACAAGAAAGTCCGGGGAAATTTTTTTCACATATTCCAAAAACCGCTCAAGCATGTCAGCCTCGTCCTTTGCATACTCAACAAAATCAAGATCCTTGGCTTTCGCTGCCTTTTTTGTCGCAATGACTTTTTTGAAATTTTCAGAGACAAGGGAAATCATAAGTATCTCTCCTTTTCCAATCTGGAATTCCTCTGTCTCTATGTCAAAAGCAAGAACCTTTGGAGTGAACTCTTTTTTTTCAACCTCTCTTATTTTTTCAACTTTTATGCATATGTCAACATCCATTGCTGAGTCTATTCCTCCGAGGTCCAGGCTGTTATTCAAAACCTGGCCTTCCACCTCATGCCAGTTAAGAGGAACAAGCTTTTTTTCCAGGATATAATGCGTTGTGAATCCCAAGTCATAGCCCCGCCTTTTTTCTATTTCCGGAACACCAAGATTGTCAGCGATTTCATGAAGGTCCTTGTAATTTGTTGCGAATATCTTCAATGCTTTCACATCTTTCCCAAGGAACTTTTTTTCATGAATTTCAACCTTTTCAACCCTGGTTTTTCTTCCCTTGGAATCCAGCTGTATTTTTTCAACTTTTGCAACAAGTTTTTTCACCTCTTTTTCGCTGAGTTTTTCCCTTAGGATTGCCCAGAAGTAAACATCGCAGGAGTCTATCATGCAGACACGCTTTCCTACCTCGTTCCTACCTATTATCCTCGCATAATTCCTGCCTTGGAAGTCAAAATAATCATAGTCTATGGGGATAAAGAGGCTTTTCATTTCACTGGTAAACACGCCTGTTATTTAAAATTAATGCCCTTAAAAGTAAGTTTTCCATAAGATTTATATACCTTTTAATAGTAGTTACAGTATGGCATTTAGAGTAGATAACTTTTTGAGGAATATTCAGGCACTAGAATACTACCAGAATTGTCTTTCTAATGGGATTTCCAGTGTTAAAGATGCTTCCCACCCCAATTTATGGAAGCTGGGAAAAGAACTTTATGAGCCTGCAAATAAGCAAGATAAAAATGGAGAATCCGATTCTTCAAGAGTAATTCCTCCTTCAAATCTTGAAAAAGCATCGGCTTCTGAGCAAGACTTTAAATCATTAGTCACTGATATTAATAATCATTTATCTTCACAAGGAGAAGCAGAAGTTAAGATTGCATGTACAATAATTAGCAAAAGGGATGGAGTTGATTTATCCAGGGAATATTTACTTAATGGAAGAAAATACACTGAGCCTTGCCATTATGATTCTGGAAACGAATTTGAAGATGAAGAGTCATCAACAGCTGTAAAGAATTTAATAACGGCAATTCATCCTTTTCCTGTCGAGATTAGGGGAGATGTTGTCATCATAAGGAAAGCCAGTTAATAAGAAATATATACCTAAACTTATTGTATTTTAAATGGGCTTAAATATCAAAGACATAATACCGAGAAAAGAGGCTGAAATCTCTGACCTGAGCGGGAAAATCGTTTGTGTTGATGCATTCAATGCAATTTACCAGTTTCTTTCAAGTGTAAGGCAACCTGACGGAACTCCGCTTATGGATTCAAAGAAAAGGGTGACAAGCCATCTATCAGGAATTTTTTACAGGAACCTTTCGCTTTTGGAAAGTGGAGTAAGGCTGGTTTATGTTTTTGATGGTGAGCCTCCAAAGCTTAAGTACAAAACGCATGAAAAGAGAGGCGAGGCAAGAGATGTTGCAAAAGGGAAATACGATATTGCAAAGAGCGAAGAGGACATTGAAGGAATGAGAAGATATAGCAGCCAGTTCATAAGGCTCAATGATGAAATGATAGATGAGAGCAAGGATTTGCTTATGGCAATGGGAATCCAGGTTATACAGGCTCCAGGCGAAGGAGAAGCAGAGGCAGCTTATCTTTCAAGGACAAAAAAAGAAGTCTATGGCTGTGTTAGTCAGGATTATGACAGCCTGCTTTTCGGGGCTTCAAATCTTATCAGAAATTTGACTCTTGCAAGAAGAAGGAAAACAATTTCAGGATATGTTGAGGTAAAACCTGAGATAATAGAATTAAGCAAAGTGCTGAATTTTCTTGAAATAAATCTTGACCAGCTGATATGTCTTGGAATTCTTGTAGGAACAGATTACAATCCAAAAGGAATTCCTGGAATAGGGCAGAAAAAAGCCCTGCAGATTGTCAAGAAGCACAGGCAGCCTGTGCTGATTTTCAAAAGTGTTGAAGAGCAGATGCTTTCTCTGAGCGAAGAAGACAAGTTTGACTGGAAGGAAATTTTTGAAATGTTTCACAAGCCGGATGTAAAAAGCTTTGAGATAAAAAAACAGGAAATGGATGAGAAAAGAATAAGGGAAATTCTCGTTGACGAGCATGACTTTTCCCCTGAAAGGATTGACAAGCAGCTTGAAAGACTTCATGAATTGAAAGAGAAGTCAAAGCAGAAAGCGCTGGGAAAGTGGTTTTGATTTAGCCGTCAAATGGAGACCTTAAGTCTTCCGGAGCTTTTGCATTTGTTCCGCCGATTTTCTTGGATAAAAAGTCACTCTTTGACACGCCAACTTTTCTTGCATAGTCAATTATAATATTCATTGCCTGCAAAATTCTTCTTCTATAATCTGCTGTCAGGCCTCTTTTATTATAACCAAACAAGTAAGCCATGTATTTCTGCTTTAAGTCATACAATGACCTCTGCCTTTGTTGATAGGCAGGAGAGTTAAACTCATTGTATGTGTTAGTTATGTTTGGATTTCCCTGATTAGCGAGAGCCAATGCCCTTTCTTTTTTTTTAATCCTGTGGCCCCACCAGAATCCTATAATCAAGAACAGAACTCCAAGTGCAAGGATTATTCCGCTTTCATAAAGAAGACCTGTAAAAGGAAGGATTATAAAAAACGCTCCAAGAGCCAGGAATGTTCTGTTTTTGTATTGATATACAAAGAAAAAGAACAATGCGAGGAATAAGACAACCAAGTAAGGGAAAAGGTCTATGTTGCCAAGTCCCAGGCTTCCAAAAATATTTTCAATCCTGAAGCTTATATTCAGATACCATGTTGCTCCAAGGGAAAGAACTATTGCTATTACCGCCGACGCCCCTTTATTTTCCTGGAATATCCTAAATCCTTTGAGTGCCAGGAATATAACTGCAAAAAAAGCCAGGAATGCAACAAGAATGAACATGGTTTGTGAGTCTATGTTTGCAAGAAGGTCTGCAGGTGAAAATCCGTAAGCCATTCATTATGCAATCAGCCTATTCTTAAAAATCTATCTTTAGATGTTAACGTCATATCTTTAGGGTATTTTGAGCTTCTTTGTAATTGTTAAGTAGTTACATATAGAAAAGCTTAAATAGTGTAAATCCCAGAAGTTTTTATGTCAAAATTAAAGAAAGCGTTGATTTACGGCGGAAACTTTGTATTTCCCAGCCTGGCAAGAATTTTAAATGAAAATACAAAATTGATAATTAATCCTAATCTGGCAAATCCTTATGGGGCTATGTTTTATGCAGGACTTGACCTTTTGGGAACACTTTCTGATAAAATTAAGGACAGCACATTTACAAAATTATCTAAAGTAGCTGGATTCGGCTATTATGGAATTTCCACAGCATCAGATTTGTTTTCAATAGCTGACGGAAAGTATGAGAGCTTTGCGAACCTGTCTTTTGATGCTTCAATGGCTTATCAGCTTGGGAAAGAGAAATTTGGGATTTATGACGGGAAGAACATTTCAAAAGACTTGATTTCTGTAAAAAATTCTTTCAGAAAATTAGTTGATCAAGTTGATTGATAAAATACCCCCGAAAAATAAAGTGTTTGCTAAGGCAGATATAAGAAATAAGTAACTTTAATAATTCTTTTTTGCTCCTTATTGTATGATTGCAGAGAGAATAAGGGCATACGATGTTTTTGGGAATATTGCGATTGTAAAGTTTCCAGCAAAGACAAATGCTGCAATAAAAAAGCGGTTTGCGGGCAAAATAATGGCTGATAATAGGGCAATTACAACCATCCTTGAAAAAACAGGAAAATTTCACGGAAGGCTAAGAAAACAGGAAACGAAATGGCTTGCCGGCGTGAAAACAAAAGAGGCTCTGTACAAAGAGAATGGATGTGTTTTCAGGTTTAATGTTGACAAGACTTACTTTTCCCCAAGACTGAGCAATGAAAGGAAAGAAATTGCAGGAATTGTCAAGGGAAATGTTTTGGTTATGTTTGCAGGAGCAGGTCCTTATTCAATTGTCATAGCCAAAAACTCCAAGGCGGAGAAAGTTTATTCAAACGAGGTGAATAGGTTTAAACAATCTGAAATATAAATTACTAATGTTAAATGGTGATATTAAAATTATTGCTAATAAGATTAAGAAAGGATTAATGGTTAATGATGGGGCTGTTCCTAAATACTTCAATTATATTGTGATGCCTCGCCCTCAGTTAAAAGACAGCTTTTTGAAACAGGCATTTGTGCTAAGCAAGAAAGGAACAATTGTGTTTTATTATGATTTCTGCATGGAAACTGAGAAATACGGAATTGTTGAGAAAATAAAAAAAGAGGCTGAAAAAGCGAAAAAGAAAATAAAAATTCTGAAAATAAAGACAGCAGGCGAGATAGGAAACAGAAGGATAAGAGTAAGAATTGACTTTAAGGTTTTGAATTAATAAAGAGATAATTTACTAATGATAAAAAGCCGATGATTATTATTTATTGCAGTTGGTGTTAGAT
>CAYVSB010000038.1:2289-5791 GCA_964452855.1 Candidatus Woesearchaeota archaeon | reverse complement strand
AGTCATCAAGTCAATGTTCATTTTATTTACATCAATAGGAACTTTCGTAAAGCTTTGGCAGGCATCTGTATGAAACAAAATTCCTTTTCTCTTGCACAATTCTCCGATGGCTTTAATCTCTTGAATCACGCCAATCTCATTATTTCCGTGGATAATGCTTACAAGAAATGTTTTTGGAGTTATTGCTTTTTCAATATCTTTCAAATTAACAAACCCTTCCCTGTTTACATTTAGATACGTTACTTTTGCCCCTTGATTTTCCAACCATTTGCAAGGGTTAAGAACAGAATCATGTTCTATCTTTGTTGTGATTATGTGGTTTTTCTTTGGGTAGCTGGCAAAAAATGCTCCTTTCAAAGCAAGATTGTTTCCCTCTGTTCCTCCTGAAGTAAAGACTATCTCAGATGATCTTGCCCCTATTTTGTCAGCTATTATTTTTCTTGAACTTTCAACAGCTTTTTTCGCAACAATTCCAAGCGCATGCTTTGACGAAGCGTTCCCATATTCTTTTGCAAAATAAGGCAGCATTGCTTTTACAACTTTTTCATCCATCTGCGTTGTGGCTGCGTTGTCAAGGTAAATAGGCTTCATAATAATTAAATAATGATAAAGATATTTAAACCTTATATTGGCTTTTGGATTACCTTTTTATAGTTAAAATCAAAGTTATTTAACGCTCTTTCATTCCCGTTTATTAATAATCAAAATGACAAAAGTAATTGATGCAAAACCTGATAGTGAAGAAGACATAAAGAAAGCCCTTCACCCGCTTGTAAGCGAATGGTTTTTCTCAAAATTCAAGGAGCTTTCACTCACCCAGAAATATGGAGTTTTAAAAATTTGGGAAAGGAAAAATATACTAATCTCAGCGCCGACAGGCGGGACAAAAACCCTGACAGCTTTCCTTTCAATACTCAATTATTTGGTTGTCCTTGCTGAAAAAAACTTGCTGGAAAACAAAATTTATGCTGTATACTGCTCTCCTTTGAAAGCATTAAGCAATGACATTCACAAAAACCTGGTTGAACCTCTTGAGGAAATAACAAATCTTGCAGAATCAAAGGGAATAAAACTCCAAAAAATCCGCGTTGGCTTAAGGACAGGGGACACAACGCAAAGCGAAAGGGCAAAAATGTCCAGAAACTCGCCGCACATTTTTGTGACCACGCCTGAAACACTTGCCATAACACTTACCACAAAAAAATTCATTGATTATCTAAAGCAGGTTGAATTCTGCATTGTTGATGAAATTCATGCTCTTGACAACAAAAGAGGAACTTACCTAAGTTTAACTCTTGAAAGGCTTAACGAAGTCTCCTCTATCTTTCCAGCAAAAATAGGGCTTAGCGCAACAATGGCTCCGCTTGATGAAATTGCAAAGTTTCTTGTGGGAATTTCTGAGGAAAGGAAAGTTTACTGCTGCAATGTTCCTTTAAACAAGACAATTGACGTGCAGGTTTTAAGCCCTGTAAAAAGCCTTATTGATGATGCTGAAATCCATGCCAAAATGTATGAGCTCATGTCAAATCTTGTAAAAGAACACAAGACAACCTTAATCTTCACAAATACAAGGGCTGCCACAGAGAGAGTTGTAAATTATATGAAGGAAAAATTCCCGCTTGAATATGGAGATGATAGCATTGCAGCGCATCATTCATCATTAAGCAAATCCCACAGGTTTGATATAGAGGAAAGGCTTAGGCAGGGAAAATTGAAAGTTGTTGTCTGCTCTACTTCTCTTGAGCTTGGAATTGATGTCGGCTACATTGACCTTGTAATAATGCTTGGCTCTCCAAAAAGCAGCGCAAGGGCACTTCAAAGACTTGGAAGAGCTGGCCATAAACTCCATAATGTTGCAAAGGGGAGATTCATTGTTCTTGATCGTGATGATTTGGTTGAATGCTCAATAATCCAAAAAGAGATGGTTGAGAGAAAAATAAACAAAACAAGATTCCCAAAAAACTGCCTTGATGTGCTTGCCCAACAAATTTACGGGATGGCAATATACAAACACTGGAAAATTGATGAAATCCTTGGTGTGATAAGGAAAAGCTATTGCTATTCAGAGCTGTCAAAAAATGATTTTCTTGATGTTATAAGCTATCTTACAGGAGATTATGCGCTTGAAAAAAACTCTGTCTATGGAAAAATCTGGTATGATCCGGAAACCAAAGAGATAGGGAAAAAAGGAAAAATGGCACGTGTTCTTTACCTGACAAACATAGGCACAATTCCTGATGAATCTTTCGTAAGGGTGAAAACTTCTGGCTCTGATGAAAGCCTTGGTGTGATTGAGGAAGGATTCCTTGAAAGAATGAAAAAAGGAGATGTCTTTGTTCTTGGAGGAAGAAAATACATCTACAGGTATACAAAGGGAATGAATCTTTATGTGCAGCCTACAGTTGAAAGAAAACCTACAATCCCCTCATGGTTCTCAGAAGCATTACCATTAAGCTTTGATTCTGCGCTGGAAATGGGAAAACTGAGAAAGCTGCTTAGGGAAAAACTTGAATCTGACGAACCAATGGACAAAACAGTGAAGTTCATAGAGTCATATCTTTACATTCCAAGAGAGACTGCAGAAGCAATCTATAATTATTTCCTTGAGCAGAATAGCTTTTTTGAAATTCCTGACGCAGACCATATGCTTGTTGAAAAGTTCACAGATGAGGGAAAAAATTACCTTTTGTTCCATTCCCTTTACGGCAGAAAAGTCAATGATGCTTTTTCAAGGGCAATAGGATATCTCATCGGCTCGCACGGGCAAAGGGATGTTGAGATTGGAATATCAGACAACGGGTTTTACATAAGCGGGGAAAGCCTTAACCTAAAAAAAGCCCTGGAAAATCTTTCTCCAAAAAATCTGGATGAAATTCTCAGGGAGGCAATTGAAAAGACAGATGTCCTTGCAAGAAGATTCAGGCATTGTGCAACCCGTTCTTTGATGATACTCCGGAATTACAAGGGAATGAGGAAAACAGTCGGAAAACAGCAGATGAAATCTCATTTTCTTCTCGCTGCTGTCAAGAAAGTCACAGGTGAATTTCCAATTCTCAGGGAAGCAAGAAGAGAAGTTCTTGAGGATTTGATGGATGTTGAAAATGCTAAGGTTGTTCTCAAAGGCATTGAGGAAGGAGAAATAAAAGTTGAAAAAAGCGAGGTTTCCATTCCATCCCCTTTCGCGCTTAATCTAATACTTCAGGGCCACACAGACCTCATAAGGATAGAGGACAAACAAGCCTTCTTGCGAAGAATGCACGAATTGCATGTTAAGAAGATATTTAACAATTAAAATCCAATAATTAAAATGAAACCAAAAACTCCAGAAAAAGAATACAACTTCATTGACAAGGCTTTGTTTTTTCCCAAGTCAGGTATCCTTGCAATCGGAGACTTGCACATTGGTTACGAGCTTGCTCTTGTTGAATCAGGTATTCTCTTGCCGGAGCAGCAGGTTGCAGAGACAATAGAGGCTCTGACTTTAATAATTCAAGAGATAAAA
>CAYVSB010000038.1:0-2279 GCA_964452855.1 Candidatus Woesearchaeota archaeon | reverse complement strand
GCAATCGGAGACTTGCAGTTGGGTTTTGAGGAATCTTTAAGGCAATCAGGAATACTTGTTCCTGAAAGGCAGATTAAAGACATAATCAAGAACCTACAAGAAATATTTGATAAGATAGAAACATTGCCTGAAAACAATAAAATAAAAAGGATAATATTTCTCGGGGACATAAAACACGCTTTTTATTTTGAAAGAGAGGAATTGCGCGGATTCAATCAGATAACAGAATTTCTGCAGGGCAAATTTTCAGAGGAGAATATAATTCTCGTAAAAGGAAACCATGACACAATTGATTACAGCCTTGAGCATAAAATGAAGCCTTATTACATTGATGAAGAAATTCTTTTCATCCACGGACACAAGCCAATACCTAAGCCGCTTTTGAGCAAAATAAGCACAATCGTAATGGGCCACACTCATCCAAGCTTTATCCTTTCGTCAGGCGCAAAAAGAGAAGCATACAAATGCTTCCTTGAGGGTAAATTTAATGGAAAAACAACAATCGTAATGCCAAGCTTTCTTGATATTGTTGAAGGCACCCCTGTTAATTCATACAGGGAAGATTACATAGAAGATTTCTCTGCAATACCAAAAAAAGACATAATGAAATTCAGAATTTGGGCAATAGGAAACAATGAGGTTTTGGACTTCGGGAAAATAAAGGATTGGAATTGAATTTAAAATTCTAAAAATATACTAACTTACAACAATTATCATTTATCTTAAAGCGCTTGTTCTTTATTATTAGCACTTTCTATTTAATAGAAAATAAAAATTCTCACAAGAAAAAAATAAAAAAATAAAAATTAAATTACTTAAGGGCTGCTTGTATTGATGTCCAACCTGGAGATACTTTCTCGCCGTTCACGAAGAAGCTCGGAGTTCCTGATACAACTGCGCTTGCCTGGCTTGCTGCAGTCTGCACAGCTGAAAGGTATTTGCTGCTGTCAAGGCAGCTGTTGAACTTTGTCTTGTCCAAGCCTGATATTCCTGTGGCGATTGTCTTTAGTTTTGCCTTTGTATACTTCCCGTCGTTCTCTGTAGGACCATCTGATGCCTTGAATATTGCATCATGCATTTCCCAGAATTTATCCTGCTCGTTTGCGCAATATCCTGCCTCTGCGGCATATACTGACTCCTGCCCCAAAAAGCTCATTGGAACATAAACAAACTTAATATCACCGTTCTGCGCCATTTCCGCAAGTTTTTGCCCTACTCCTATCAAATCCCCATACTGGCTTGCATACTGCGAAACCCAGCTAGGAATCCCAGAGGCCATTGTACAATAAGGGCACTGGAAATCTGAAAACTCTATGACAACATTTTCAGCATTGTCAGGTCCAAGCGAAGGATACAATCCTGGATTTGAAACAAATGCGCTTAAATCTTCGGTATCTGTTGTCCCACCATTATTCCCTGCATTGCTTGGGAAGATATAGAAAGCCGCGATTATAATTATTGCAGCCAAAAGCACGAAAGTGGAGTATTTCCACAAACTTTGTTTTGATATCTTTATTTCATCACTCATTTTTTAACCTCCTTTCAAATGTATTTTAATATGTTTGATTGAAAATTTATTTTCTTTCGTTTGCTTGTTAAAGCGAATGACTGAAAATTTATTTTCTTTCAGCTTTATGGTTTTGTATGGAAGATTTCGCGGTTTATAAATATTAAGGCAGGTATTCACATAGATTCCAGCCTTTTTATCCTGTCATCTATGTCTGGATGCGTTGAAAACAATCCCCTTACTTTTCTTTTGAAAGGGTCTGAAATAAAAAGAGGAGCCATTGCCTTTGCAACCAAGTGTTTTCTTTCTTTGTCAGTCACATGCTCGTTCTTTATTTTTCTGAGTGCGTTTGCAAGCCCGGAAGGGTATCTTGTGAACTTCACTCCTGTTGCATCTGCAGCATATTCCCTTTTTCTTGAAATTGCAAGTGAGACAAGCTCGGCAGCTATCGGCGCAAGGATTGCAAGAATTACACCTGCCAAAATAAGGAATATCTGGACTCTTCCATCTTTGTTATCTCCCATGTTTCCAAACCACAGGTTTCTCAGGAACAATTGAGAAATTATGGATATCATCCCAATCATTATTGCAGTCAAGGTCATGAACCTTATGTCATAATTTGCAATATGGGACATTTCATGTGCCATGATTCCTTCAATTTCCTGTTTGTTCAATTTGCTGAGGGCACCTGTTGTAAAGCAGATTACTGCATGCTTAGGGTCTCTTCCTGATGCAAATGCATTGATTTCTCCTGATTCCATAATATAAAGCC
>CAYVSB010000037.1:0-5869 GCA_964452855.1 Candidatus Woesearchaeota archaeon | reverse complement strand
AACTGATGAGTTATATCTTTTTTTATTCATAGCATCAACAGCCGAATGAAAATATTCCTTAGCTGTTCTCTCCAAGATATCCGCTTTTTCTTTTCCCATATGACAATAAAGCAGAAACATATTTATAAGTTTTTCTACTTGGTAAGAAAAAATTGTAATTTAATGGCTTTTTTCTTATAAGGTAAGAAAAGAGCTATTTCCCCAAAACCATCTTCTTTGTTTCTGAAAAGTCTTTTGCCTGAAGCCTGCAAAAATAAACTCCCGAGCTGTATTTTGAGCCGTTGAATTCTGCTTCGTATTCGCCTGCAGGCAATTCTCTATCAACAAGAGTTTCAACTTCCCTTCCGAGAACGTCATAAACTTTGAGAGAAACCTCTCCTGAATTTTTAAGAGTGTATTTTATTCTGGTTGCAGGATTGAAGGGGTTTGGGAAATTCTGTGCAAGAGAGGACTTTTCAGGAATGCGCGACTCTTCCACTTTTGACACGCTGGTAGTTTTTGGAGTGTAAAATTCAACCTTACCTGCGAAGTCAGTTGTGTCTTCATTGTCAAAAACTTTTCCCTCAAGGCTGTATTTTGAGCCGGGCTTCAACATTGAAGCATCAAGTGAAATTGAAGTGTCAGATGTGAAGAAAGTGGTGTCTATCCCGGGACCGCTGAGTTTTACCAAATGCCCCAAATTATCATTGTCAGCATCTGCGTCTCCAGCATATTTTATTATTAGTTTCCCAGCTTCATATTTAATAGTGTCATTGTTAGCAGGAGAGGTAAATGCCAATGCTGTTGGGGGAGTATTTTTTATTGTAAAATCCAAAGTGTCTGAAAAGGCTGTTTCCTTTCCGTCTGTTGAAGATACAAACCATTCATAATTTCCCTTTGCCAATGTTCTTGGGCTAAGAGTAAGAGAAGTATCCTTAGTTTCTGGAAGCATAGTTTTTATTCCAGTATCCTTATTTTTCACCACCCAATCATATTTCACAGAATCATTGGCATCCCTGTCAAAAGATCTGCTCCAGACAAATGTCACAGGGTCATTGCATGAATCAATGCTTGCGCCGTCTTCAGGGCTGATAAGTCTGAAGTTTTCAGGCGCAAAGTTCCTTTCAAGAACAAGCCGCGCTGTGTCGTATGATGCAAGAGAGGGTTGGTTGTTAGTTATGTTGAATGTGAGAAATATAGATTCTTCACGAGAAGAATTAGAAATCCATTTGAGTTTTTTTATTTTAACAGAACTATTAGAGGGAATACTCTGGCTTCCTGGCTTGACTATGCCGTCTGTTTGAGGCTCAAAGAAAATCCAATTATTAAATTCCAAAGGATTATTTCCTATTAAAATAGCATTCATCCCATGACCACTTGAAACAGTTGTATAATACAAAGGAATGTTGAATCTTTGAAGATTTGTCAAATCATATTTAAGAGTGGTATCTGCTTCATTAAACTCAAATCCATCAGCTCCATAAAAATTAAGATTTGCCTGGGTTGCAAAGTTGCCGGAAATAAATCCTGGCCTGTATGTTATGGTGTCTGTTTTGTCAATAGATGCCATCTTGGCAAACCAGGAGTTTCTTTGCGTTGAATCCAATTTTTCCCAGCTTGAAGGAAGAGTTGCTCCTGCCTGCAAATGCTGCTCAAGAAGACTTTTGTCATTTGCTGTTGAAGGAATTCCATTGCCGTCAAGGTCTGCCTCGTCTATAGAAGGGTTGGAAGCCATTGCTGCATAATCTGAATTGTCAACTTTTCCGTCTTTGTTCACATCTCCGCTTCCATAAAACAAAGAGGTTTTTGCAGGCTGCCTAAAAGGATTGATTTTCTCAGCAATCTGGGCATCAGCAAACTTGGGAGTAGTCAAGGCCAAAGCCCCTGCCAAAAGCATTTTTAAGAGTGTTTTTCCCATCTTTTCTTTGTGCAGTATTTTTGATACTACTATACAATAACATATTACTTTGAAGTTTATAAGCTTTTTGGAGGTTTGTTTTTGGTCAAAATTTACAGGTAAACCAGAAGAAAGAATCATTAAAAAAATGCTATGCATAATAAAAGGTCTTCTTTTTTTAAAATTTGGCCCTTCCCATACAATAATCAAAATTAAAAAAACATTTATAAATTGCCATTACCTGAAAAAAGAATAAAATGCAATCAAAAAAAATAGGTGTATTTTTATTGTTTTTGCTGACGGCAATCTTTTTTGCAGAATTTGTAAGCGCTGCAGATTCATGTTTTGTTGGAACAAGAACCGAATGTTCAGGAAGCGGAGGCTATGTAATTATTGGACTTTCTGACACAAGCAATGCCCATGGTCAGAAATACACCGAATCAGACTATCCTTATGTGTTATGTTGCAACTTCGGCAATGGCATACAATCAATTGAATGCACATCAGGGACGCAGATAGTAAAATTATCCGCAATAACAAATGCCCATGCCCAATTGTCCTCTCAATCAGGATATGCAAATACTGTGTGTTATCAGTCAGCTGGATTTTTATGCCAGGCAGCCTCAGGAAATTGCCCTTCCGGATACAATCCAATATTAAGCCTTTCTTCTGCAACAAATGCCCACCTTGGGGCTTATGGCGTTTACAATCAAAAAATTTGCTGTAATGTCAATAATACACTTCCTCCTGCAGGAACCCCTTACGGGCATTTTAGCCTGACTTCAGGGGGACCTCAGACAAGCTCAGCAACAAAGCAGGTTGGGGAAATACTTTACATGGTTGCCGGAAATTTGGGTCCTTATGAAGGACAGCATGTTTCATTAGAATTATGGGAAGATGATGGGTGGTTTGGGGATGAGCAAATAAGAACATTTGACCAGGTTGTTGCTGGCGGAAGCATTTCAGTTCCTTGGACAATTACACAGGCTGACTTGGCTGATATGGAAGAAAACAGCCCTTATGAGCCTTACTTTAGGATAAAATATAGTGGAAACGTTATTGCAACAAGCAATAGTATTGATTTAACAATAACAGTTCCTGTTCCTGCTTCTGCACATTGGAGCCTGACTTCAGGGGGACCTCAGACAAGCTCAGCAACAAAACAGGTTGGAGAAACTCTTTATATGAATGGAATAAGTCTTGGAGTTGCAAGCGGAACAACTTTGATAATAGAGCTATGGGATGATGATGGATGGGTTGGCGATGACCCTGTAAATGAATTTAGCACGGTTTATAATGGCGGGAATATTTCAGTTTCTTGGACAATTACACAGGCTGATTTAAATGATATGGATGAAAACAGCCCTTATGAGCCTTACTTTAGGATATACAGTGGAACCAGCCTTATTGTAACAAGCAATACCCTTGATTTGACAATAACACCAATAAACCCTCCAGCAACACCTGATGCTTATTGGAGCTCAACTTCTGGAGGCGCTGAAATACCTAATTATGAAGTTGCTTTAGGTGAAACAATTTTATATATGAATATAGCTAACTCAGGACTTTCTGACGGAACAACAACATTCCAGGTTTATGAAGATGATTCTCTCTTCGACGATAGTATAAGGACAACAAGCGGTGGAAATGCAGTTATAGGAAATGTTTCAGGGGGAGTTGCGACTGCAGTCATAACGCTTCACCAATCAGACTGGGACATTGGAGATGATGGAGGAAGCGATAGTGATTACCAAAATTATTATTTCACAGTTGGAAGTATCACAAGCCCTAACCTCAATGTAACAATCTCCGGGGCCCAAATAGAAGAATGCCTGATAACCAGCTTCTGCTCAGATTATGTCACGCAACCGAACTGCGAGCAGGATGTGTGCAATGTTGGCAATGCAAGCGTTCCATCTGCAATTGACTGCTCTGCAGAGAATGTTTCATGCGGATGCTGGTGGGACACAACTGCAAGCTCATGCTCTCCAAAATATACAATAATTGATGGTGAAGGATCAGAAGAGATATGCAACATAAACCAGGACATCGCAGATGATTGTGCTGACGGATTCCTTTCATTCGGTTGGCTTGGAACATGGCTTGGACCTTCACAGAATCCTTTAGAAGAGGCAAAATGCGAAGATGGGGGAGTTGACACAATAGCATGCCCTGCGCAAATCCAGCTTCCTTTCTTTGGAGTTTACAACATAATTGTGATTATAGCTCTTGCACTTATAGCGTACCTTATACTTTCAAGAAGCAAGGCAAAAAAGAAAGTGGCTGCGAAAAGAAAGAGATAAGAAGAATTTCTTAAAATAAAAGACAAGTGCTAATGCCAAAATTTACCGCTAAGATAATTTTAACAGATAAGCGTGGATTGACAATGAATGTATATTAAAGCGTTGGTAAAGAGGTTATTCCTGAAATATTTATAAACAGGATTTCCTTGTGAATAATAGAAAATGAGGCGTGAAAATATTCTGGCATTTTTGCTTTTTTTGGCACTGGTTTTTGTAATGGGGCAGGTATCGGCAAGCATTGAAGTCGGAAGTCCATCGCATTCCCTATCCTCCAAATATGGCCCTGCGCAAAATATAATAGGATGGGTGAACATAAGCGCCAGCAATGAAAACCTGAACTCTTCATTTCAAGATTCGCTGGGAAAATCAGCGCTTCTTGGTGATGTCCTAAGGCAAAATCCAGACTTCAGCCGAAGCTGCATTCCTGAAAACTGCGGGAATGATTATTCTGCAAAAAATCCCGAGGCAACCAAAATGACAAGCGCTGCAACTCTTCTTTACGGGATGCTTTTTTCAGGAGAACTAACAGCCATAGATTCAATCAGCCTTGATGTTTCAGGAAGTTCAACAATTCCCGCATCGTGCAGCCCCCAATTTGAGATTGACTTTTTCAATGACGGAATATTTGATGTTTCAAATACATATGCTGACCAAAGCATCTGCCCAGGAACAAAAACCTACGGATGCTACTCCTCCTCTTCCTCTGACAGCGAATATACAATAGGCGGAATGAGTTCAATGTATTGTGAAAAAGCCCAGCTTCCAAAAGCCCCTGGATTCAGCATCGGGGCATGGGTGAAAAAAAACTCGGGGATGGAAACAATCTTTATGGAGTTGAGGGACAGCGATGGAAACTATCTCAAGGATTGCGCTCTTTCTGATGCCAGTCTCCAGGGAGGGGAAAGATCATGCAGCGTGAACTTTTCTGTCCAGAAAAGCGAAGATTACTTCATATGCATTTATTCAAAACAGGGAGAGGGAGGCTACAGCATAAAAGGACATGAGGATTCAAACGGCTGCGGAGTCTACGGAATTCCAAGCCCCAGCAAGGAAAAATTGGCAGCATATTCAATATTTGCAGAGGCAAAGAAATACGCCCCTGTAAGCAAGATATCAATCTCCAACAAGCTTCAAAGCGGACAAAATCTGTCAAGCCTTACAAAAAATTATATTGTTGAAAAATACAGCAGCCTGAACTGCACCGGCAATTGCATTGTTCCGGTAAATTTCACATCAAGCATAGGCTCAGGCTCTTCCTACTTTATTGTAAACAACATAAAAATATCACAGCAAAAAACAACAGGAATAGTGACGTCAAACAGCTTTTATGATCTTGACCAGATTTCAGGAAAGGCCAGTTTTGGATTTGGAAAGCTTTACCTTGACAGCGCCGGCCTGAAGTCAAAGAACAGCACCGGAAACTTCAGCTATGACCTGAACCTTGGCGGAAAATCAATATTCTCATCTGAAAAACTTTCTGTCATGAACACGCCGGCAATAACAGGGCTTTCACCGACAAGCGCAACCTATGCATTTCCAACAACATTTGTTCTTGGGACTGATTTCCCAAAGAATGTCAGTAGCTATGAATGGAACTTCGGCGACAACACCACAAAAACAACTACTCCTGCAAACAAGACTTCTCATTCATATAAAAGCGCGGGAAACTATACTTTAAATGTAGTCATAA
>CAYVSB010000036.1:0-5939 GCA_964452855.1 Candidatus Woesearchaeota archaeon | reverse complement strand
TGGAAACCAAGGTCTCTGTAAATGTCCTAATATCCAGCTCGTTCAAACTTGCCTTCTCTATAAATTCCTCTGAATTAAGCCCGTCGCTTATTATGAACTTCATCCCGCTGAGATTTCCGCTCCCCCTGTTTCTTTTTACAGTAAGAATAACATCATTTCCGTTTATTGATGCCTTCTCAAAATTAATGTCTATTGACAATTGCTCAATTGCTATTGACCCTGAACTTCCTACAATAAGATTTGACACAACCACCCATATTGCGCCTATGGCTGCAAGCGACAAAAGGATAAGAATAATGTTTGTAACAACTTCAGAGAGCCCCCTTTTGTTCATTGGTAAAAATAGCCAAAGGACTTTATAAATTTTCTTTAGACCTTAAAAATCATTAAGAGATACTTAGACTTATTGCTGTGGAGGAACATAAGGAACCAAAACTAATGTTTGGTTTTCCCCTACAGGAATCTGGACATATCCGTACTGCTGAATCTGTGTCAAAATCGTGCTTACAGCAATCTGCACGCCTTCAGTCTGCTTTTCAATAACATAGCCCTGAATTGCGGGTTGTATCACAAAGAAATACAAAAGAGTCCCTGCAAGAAGCACTACAAGAATAACCAGAATGGTCATTGTAAGCCTTGTTTTATCTGCCATTAGAAATTAAGAGAAGTGCTATTTAAAAACTTTATGTTATTTCAGGCATTGGTAATTAGAAACAAATAAAAACAAATCTTTCCTTTCCAACAAATGAAAAAGAGGATTGTTGTCATTAGTCTTGGCGGTAGTCTGATAGTCCCTGGTGAAATAGATTACCTCTTCCTTGAAAAATTCAAAAAGACCATCCTGAAAAACTCTGGAAAATTCAAGTTCATAATAGTCTGCGGGGGAGGGAGTGTTGCAAGAACATATATTGCAGGCCTTAGAAAAGAAGGGATATCAGAGCATCTTCAGGGACTTATTGGAATCGCATCAACAAGAATCAACGCAAGGTTCATGAATTACTTTTTCGGCAGGGATTCTGAAAGCGGAATTCCTCACTCGGAAAAAGACATAAAAAGAATTCTTTCAAAAAGCGATTTTGTTTTTTGCGGGGCATTGACATACAGGACAGGGGCAACAACAGACGCTCAGGCAGCAGAAATTGCATCTTTCTTCAAATCTCCTTTCATAAATTTGACAGATGTTCCAGGCTTGTATAACAAAAATCCAAAAAAGCACAGGGATGCAAGGTTCATAGGCTCAATAGGCTGGAAAGAATTTCACAAGATGGCAAATGCCACAAAATTTGAACCTGGACAGCATTTTGTGCTTGACCAAAAAGCCTCTGAAATAATAATGAAAAAGAAGATTCCCACTTACATTCTCGGCAAGGACATGAAGCAGCTTGAAAACCTCCTGCACGGCAGGAAATTCAAGGGGACAGCAATAGAAGGATAGATTTTTAAATATCAGGAATTTGCAAAAATAATGGGAACATTTAGAGAAGCCTATGATGGATTAACAAATTACATAGAAAAAAGATATGAAATAAGGCTAACACTTGGAGAAAAGATATTGTTAAAGAATTGTTTAAATTATTCCCAAGAAATTTTAATGAGAAGAAATTTAAATGATCAATTTGGAATGACTCAAATGAATGAAGCGAAAGAGATATGGTTAAAGCAATATGGAATTGGCGGAAAAGAATTAGATATTTTTTATAACACTCCGAGATTTTTTGATTACATTAGAAAAAGAAGGGAAGAACAAATCCTTCTTTAATTAAACATAGAGAGTTCAACTTTAAATATAAAAACCCTTTTGGCTATATTATTAGATGAGTAATTACACAATTATATCTGAGAATGATTTTCAAAAGGCAAGGGAAGCCATCAAATCAGCAAGGAAGTCAGGAAAAGAGATAATCTTTGCTTCAAATGATGACGAGCTTAATAGAAAAATTCTTGAAAGGGAAAAAATAGACATACTTCTTATCAAACTTGAAGGAAGAAAAGACAAGCTGAAACAACGCAACTCTGGCTTTAATCAGGTCATGGCAAAGCTCGCCCTGAAAAACAGCGTTGCCATTGCAACAGACATTTGTGAAATTGAAAATGCAGGAAGCAAAATTGAAAAGGCAAAAATTATTGCCAGGCTCAGACAAAACGTTGAGCTCTGCAAAAAAAACAAGCTTAAAATGGTCTTCATCCGCAACAACTCTGCTTCAAGCGGAAACAGGAGCTTGAAAGCCCTTGGTCTTGTTCTGGGAATGCCAACCTGGATGACAAAAGAATTATAAATTCAATTTTATCAGGCTGTATTATGATTGGGACAGTATTCTTTCCAGGTAACGAAGTTTATGTATTCTTATCTGATGAAGAATTTAAAAAAATTGATTTGGAAAAGAAATTAGAAGGAGATTTTATCAATTCTCAAACAGGAATTAAAGGATGGTTAAAATTTTCTGTTTGCAAAGACCTAAAAGAGACTGCAGAATATTTGCTGAACAAGGAAAGTGAAGTGGTTAAAAATCTTGAAGTTTTTGTATGGGAAAAAGCATATGAATCAAAAAAACCAGGAGCAATGTCATTTCATTTGGGATACGCCCATGTTAATGTCCGCAATATAGCTTCTATGGGATTTAATGAGCAAAACATATATGCCTTTTTGTTCAACTGCAAAGCAAAATCCTTTTAACCTGCAATTTATTCCTACTAACATGAATTCAAAGGACAATCCTGCAAAGATTCTTGAATCCTTAAGCCCGAATGAGAGGAAAATACTTCCTCATTTGGATGAGAAAGATATAGGGAAAATATGCAAAAAGTCAAATCTTGATATGGTTTCTGTAACAAGGGCGCTTTCCTATCTTGAAAATAAGAAAATCCTTTCTCTTTCATACGTGCATAAAAAAATTGTGGGGATTGGGGTGAACGGCGCTCTTTACAGGAAAAAAGAGCTTCCTGAAAGGCGGCTTCTGAATCTTTTGAATGAAAAAAGGATTCTTGAGCTGAAAAGCATAGGAAAAGAAAGCGGGCTCAGTGATGATGAATCAAAGGCTTCTTTTGGAATCCTCAAAAGGAAAGGGTTCCTGGAAATAAAGAATGACAAGGTAATACTTAGCGCAGGCAATGAGGAAATTGCAAGAAAGTTTCCTGAAGAGACATTCCTGGGGCTTCTCCCATTAGAATATGACTCCCTCTCTGAGGAACAAAAGTCAATTTTGAAGAATCTGCAGTCAAGGAGGGAAATTGTTGACATAACAGAGGAGAAGAAAGCAGTTTTTGAACTTACAGATTTGGGAAAAAAACTCATGAATTCAAAGGAATCTTCTGAAATCCTTATTGAGCAAATAACTCCTGAAATGCTACAGAAAGAATCTCTTTGGAAGGGGAAAAAATTCAGGAGATATGATGTTGCCTCCCCCACACCAATGATAAGCGGGGGAAAAAGACATTTTGTCAACCAAGCAATAGACTATGGAAGAAAAGTTTGGACAGAAATGGGGTTCCAGGAAATGTCCGGGAATATGATTCAAAGCAGCTTCTGGGTTTTTGATTCGCTTTTCACACCACAAGACCATCAGGCAAGGGAAATGCAGGACACATTTTTCATTAATAAAAAACTTTCAGAAATTGACGCAGATAAAAAAATTGTAAAGGCAGTAAAAGAATCCCATGAGGAAGGTGTTGGAGGGGGCAAGGGATGGAAATATTCCTGGAATGAAGAAGAAGCAAAGAAACTTGTTTTGAGAACACACACAACCTGCCTTTCAGCGCATACTCTTGCACATCTTAACAAAGAATCTCTGCCAGCAAAATTCTTCGCCATTGGAAAAAACTTCAGGAATGAAACTGTTGATTGGTCACATGGCTTTGAATTCAACCAGACAGAGGGAATAGTTGTTGACAGGAATGTGAATTTCAGACACCTTCTTGGATACCTGAAGCAGTTCTTCTCAAAGATGGGATTTGAAAAGATAAGGATGAGACCTTCATACTTCCCCTACACAGAGCCAAGTGTTGAGATAGAGGCATGGGTTCCTGAAAAAAAGGTCTGGCTTGAGCTTGGCGGAGCTGGAATATTCAGGCCAGAAGTTGTCATTCCTCTTCTCGGCGAAAACATTCCTGTGCTTGCATGGGGTCCTGGATTTGATCGTCTCCTGATGGACTATTATGAAATAAAAGACCTCAGGGAAATGTACAAGAATGATATTTCCAAATTAAGAAAAATGAAGTTTTGGATGAAATAAAATGGAAAAGAAAATAAAAATTTTAGGAGTTAAAAAAAGCAAGTTAATTAATGAGTATGTAATAAAAAAGGAAAAAGGGGTTTTGGAAGGCATTAAATTGCTTTTGAAAAAAATAGGCTATGACAAAGAGGAGTTTGGAGATTTATATTATTTATTTTACGATGAAGAAACAGAGAAAAATCCAAAAGTCTCATCCGTTTTGGATATAACTAAATCAAAAGACAAAAGATTTAATATAAAAAATCACGAAAGTGATGTTGATATCTTTATTGGAGATAAAAAGATTTTCTTGGTTATAAGGACAAAAAAAGATGTGCAAAACAAAATTTCAAAGGAAATTTTCAAAATAGGGAGTTTTAAGAAATAAAAAAATGGCAACAGTAGATTTCAACAAAAGGCAGTTTGAAAAAGAAATAGGAAAGCTCACTGACGAAATGAGGGAAAAGACAGCAATGCTTGGTCTTCCGGTTGACGCAGAAGATAATGAAAAGATAACACTTGAAGTTTTCCCAAACCGCCCTGACCTTCTCTCATTCCAGGGCTTCAAAAGGGCATTCCTTGCATACACTGGAAAAAGCAGCGGGTTGAAAAGCTATAAGGTAAACAAGCCTGAGAAAGGTTACTCTGTTTCCATTGACTCTTCTGTAAAGAATGTAAGACCCTTCACAGCCTGTGCAGTTGTAAAGGGACTTGAACTTGATAATGAAAAAATAAAAGAGATAATAGACATTCAGGAAAAGCTTCATCTTACTCTTGGAAGAAAAAGAAAAAAAATTGCAATCGGAATATATCCTCTTGAAAAAATAAAGTTTCCCCTAACATTCCTTGCAATAGAGCCTGACAAGATAAAATTCATTCCGCTTGGGCATGAAAAAGAGATTTCAGGGCTGGAAATTCTTCAAAAGCATCCTGCAGGGAAAGAGTATGCTCATCTTCTTGCAGGTAAGGCAAAATTCCCCATATTTACAGATGCTGACGGAAAGATACTCAGCATGCCTCCAGTCATAAATTCCCACCTCACAGGAAGAGTTGATGAAAAAACAAAAGATGTGTTTGTGGAATGCTCAGGATTTGATTTCTATGCGCTTTGCAAATGCCTGAACATAATAGTCACATGCCTTGCAGATATGGGCGGGAAAATATTCCAGGTTGAAATAAAGGGCGCAAAAAAGGCAGTAACGCCTGATTTAAACCCAGAGACAATGAAGATTTCCCTTGCAAGCGTAAACAAACTTCTTGGACTTGAGTTGAAGGAAAAAAATATAGGGGAACTGCTTGAAAAAATGGGCTTTGGATATAAAAAGAACATAGTTTCAATTCCAGCATGGAGGACAGACATACTTCACGAAGTTGACCTTGCAGAAGATGTTGCAATAGCCTACGGATATGAAAATTTCATTCCTGAAATTCCAAGCATATCCACAATAGGAAAGGAAAGCAGAAGGGAAACTCTGAAAAGAAAAATCGCGCAGGTTCTTTCAGGAATGGGAATTCTTGAAGTTTCAAATTATCATCTCACGACAAAGAATGACCAGTTTTCAAAAATGGGCGTTCCTGAAAAGCAGGAAAAGGGCTTTGTTGAAGTTGAATCATCAAAGACAGAATACAGCATAATGAGGAAAAATCTTTCGCATTATCTGATGAAAAACCTGTCTGAAAATGTTGATTCCGAGTATCCCCAGAAGATATTTGAATTGGGAAAAGTCTTCG
>CAYVSB010000035.1:0-6021 GCA_964452855.1 Candidatus Woesearchaeota archaeon | reverse complement strand
GAATGCAGTCAGCCGGGCTATGCAAAGATAATAAGACTTTCTTCTGAAACAAATGCGCATGCAGAAGTATCGTCTGATACAGTTTATCCGACTTCTTATCCAAATAATGTTTGTTATCAGGCATCTGGACTTTCCTGTCAAACAATTACTTCTGGTAGTTGCCCAACCGGATATAGTTCTATTTTAAGTTTATCGGCAACAAATAATGCCCATATTGGAGGTCCAAATGATTATCCTGTAAAAATATGTTGTGCTGTTGGATTGGTGATCCCGCCGAGAGCCTATTGGAGCAGTACATCAATGGGAACACAGCAACTTAATTCTTCAACTATTCAGATAAATGGCAATGTTTATGCTGTCGGTAAAAATTTGGATGCTTATATAGGCCAATCATTAACCTTAAATATATATGAATGGGATCCTGTTTTCAATGATGATGTAAAGTCTGTTCCGATTAGTACCGATAGCAATGGAGACATATCTTACACATGGCAGGTTACACAAACTGATTGGAATATTGGAATTGACGGAACTGAATTAGATGATGGACACCAGGAATTTGAATTTGAGATATTAGATGCCAATGACCAAAGAATATTCTTAAGCAATAGATTGGAATTGAGCTTGGATGTCCCAACTGCTTATTGGAGTAGAGGAAGTAATGATCCTCAGATAAATGATCCGATAGATATAGCATTAGGAAATGAAGATTTATATATGATATTAAATAGTTCAGGACTTCCTAATGGACCTATTTTATTTGAAGTCTATGAAGATGATGATACGTTAGGAAGAGAAGAAATAAGAACAATTTCTAATGGAAATGCAATTACGGGAACAGTTCTAAATGGAAGAGCAACTGCCTTAATAACTTTGAATCAAACTGATTGGGATATTGGTGATGGTCTTAATGATGGTTCCACACAAGAATATCTCTTTGTAGTAAATGGTATAGAAAGTTATGAATTAAGTGTTACATCTGGTGGTTCTCCCCCTCCACCACCATGCGACTTCATTGACTTATGCGGGGACTATACTGATTCTGGTTCTTGTAACGCGGATAACGAGCAAACATGCGGTGCTGGAGCAAATAATTTTGCAAATGATCCTGATGTCGACTGCACCGATGCAGATACTTATTGCGGATGCTGGTGGGATGAAGAGGCAACTGCTGGAAATGAATGTGGACCTAATGTGAATTATACAATTAACCCTACCTATTGTGGAGATAGTGGCGTACAAAGACCAAATGACGCTAACTTAGATGAACAATGTGACCCGGACAACCAGATCCTTTCTGACGGAACACTTAATCCCGATGGAGGACCCGTTTTCTTGACCGGAGAGGCTTCATGTACTGATCATGATTCTTATACTGAAGGGACTCTTGGGTGCTATGGGGGCGGAGACCTTGCCTGCCAGTTTGATGCAACAGGATGTACAGGTGGAACTCCTACGTGCGGAGACAATTTGATTAACCAGCCAGAGGAGGAGTGTGATGGGACTGCATTAAGAGGCTGGGACTGCACCAGCTTTGGACTCATTGACGGGACTCTTAAATGTAAGGCTCCGGGAACTCTTAATGAATGTACATTCGATAAAACGTCATGCATTCCTCCTAAGACTTATTGTGGAGATGATATTCAGCAGGTGCCAAATGGCAACGGAGAAGATGAAGAATGTGATGACGGAAACTTGATAAATAATGATGGATGCTCTGCGACATGTACCGATGAAGGAACGACTTACTGTGGAGACGGTACGATACAAAAACCTAATGACAATGGAGAGACCGAGCAGTGCGAGGATGGAAATACTGCTGGCGGGGACGGGTGCTCTGCGACATGCCAGAACGAAGGAACAGGAGGAGTTTGCGGGGATGATATTCAGCAGGTGCCAAATGGCAACGGAGAAGATGAACAATGTGATGATGGAAATACGGCAAACGGAGATGGATGCTCGGCAACATGCATTGATGAGGGAACAACCTACTGTGGAGACGGTACGATACAAAAACCTAATGACAATGGAGAGACCGAGCAGTGCGAGGATGGAAATACTGCTGGCGGGGACGGGTGCTCCCTAATGTGCCAGATAGAGCCAAGGACATATTGTGGAGACAATGCAATACAAAATCCTAACAGTGCCGACATGTTTGAGCAATGTGACGGAACTAATTTGGGAAGCACAAGCACCTGCAGTCTTGCAAGCGATAACTTCTATACAGGGGGAGCACTGACCTGCACTTCATATTGTGCCTATAGTTATAGTGCATGCACCGGAAACACTCCAGAATGCTCGAATGGAATTATTGATGACCCCTTGAAAGAAGAGTGTGATTCTCCCGACTTTGGAATACGTGGAAACAGCTGCGAATTTTTGGGCTTTGAATCCGGAACGGTTGGATGCACAATCAATTGCAAAGTAGACACTTCTCAATGTAATGAACCGGTTCCAAAGAGCGGCTCATGCCAGGTTACACAGGATACAGCAGATGACTGCAGCGACGGATTCCTTTCATTCAGGTGGTTCGGGCAATGGATTGGAGACATAATTGAGCCAAAAACTTCCCAATGCGTGGCAGGAGGCTCTGACACAATACCATGCCCTGCGCAGATACAGCTTCCATTCTTCAGCGCATACAATGTGATTGCGATAATAATAGTTGCCGGACTGATATATCTAATAATTTCAAAGAGGAAAAAGCGTCCAGGCGTGGCCGCTTCAGGAAGAAAGAGATAAGTTCCTATAAATACAATAACAGGGGAAAGTTTATAAAATAAAATCCCTATTTCAACGTATGAATAAAGAGGTGCTGGTTTTCTCATTTTCATTGCTGTTTTTTATAATAATTATCAGTTCAGCATCAGCTAGTTTAAGCATCGGAAACCCCTCTCATTCAATTGAAAGCAGATACGGAGCTTCTCAAAACATAATAGGATGGATAAACATAAGCATTGCCAATGAAAATGCAAATTCTTTCTTTTCTGATTTATTGGGAAACAACATATCTCTTATGAATTTGCTGAAGCAGAATTCAAATGCAGATTATACCTGTGCGCCGAAAGACTGCGGAAATGATTATTCGGCAAACGCTCCCCAGACGTCAAAGACTTTTACATTGAATAATGGCGAGTCAAAGGTAATCGGCTTGAAGTTCCTGGGAGATGTTTTCAACCAGGTAAACAGCTTTTCCGTAAAGGTTTCAAGCAATGCAGGAGAATCATCAGCACCTCAGCTCAGCATAGATATTCTTAATGATAAAAATACTGAATGGAGCTCGTATAAGGCATCAAATAATCTGGCACAAAAGAATTTTGGATGCTATAATGATCTGTCGGCAGGAAAAACATATACCTCAATAGAAAAGCCGAATGCCACAACAGCCTGGGCAGTGCTTCCCATATGCGGTGATTCTGTCAGCATGAATCAATTTTGCCTGGGAAAAGGACATGATGGAGGAGAAGCCGGAACAACAGGATATGGTGGAGGCGAATGTGCAAAATATGAGCCTGTTGAGGGATGGGTTGGTGATTCATCCGGATGGTATGCAGCAATATGCTATGACGACATAAGCTCTTCCGATGGCAACGGGCTGATAAGCACCTCTGAATATTGCAACAAGGTAACTCTTGGGCCTGTTCCAAGCATCATACTTGGAGCACGTATCGCCGCAGAGACAGGAGGAAATGCCAATTTCAGATTAACAGTGGATGACCTTCAGGGAAATTACAAGTCGTGCACCGCAACTGCTAGCCAGACAGGGGATATAAGCTGCAGCATTGGCAAATACTTTTTGAAAGAGAAAAGGGAACTGTTTGTCTGCATCAGCACAGTGGCTGCAAATGATAATGACAAATACAAAATAAATTATATAAATGACAATGAATGCAGGGACAGCAATGATCCTAATTTTGAGATATATGCAAGACCTGCTAACTATCTTTCGGTCGGGGAGTTCAACCTGAACAACACCGAGATAAACGATTATGGCGGAGCTATTTCCGGAAGCGTGGAAGATTACATAAATAACTGGATTTTTGAAAGATACAACAATAATTGCGCCAACGACGGGTGCGTTGTTCCAATAAAGTTCACGTCATCTGCAAGCCAATCACTTACATTGTCAAACCTATATGCGAGTTATGACAAACAATCCGGAAACACCGTCATAACAACCTCAACAAACCAGCTCTATGACATTTCTGAAATTCCGGCAAGAATAAGCTTAAGCTTTGGAAAATTATATCTTGACAGTTCTGATCTGAAGGTAAAGAATTCCACCGGAAATTTTACGTACAAATTATCATTCAACGGGCAGCAGATTTTTTCCCAAGCCCTTTCTGTTGAAAAAGCGCCAATAATAAAAGGACTTTCTCCTCGTAAAACAGCCTATGCATTCCCTACAAAATTTGAAGTAAGCGTGGATTCTTCGGCAAATGTAAGCTCATATGAATGGGATTTCGGGGACAATACCACAAACATTATCGCGTCAAACAACATAATTCATGTTTATAACAACGAGGGAGTGTACAGGCTAAAGGTCACTGTAAGAGGCACAAATAATGTAAGCTCTTCAAGAACTTTTGTCATAAGCGTGACCTCGCCAGGCAGTTTGATAAACAGCACTTTGATAGAAATGAATTCAAATATTGAAAAAGTAAAGAGCCAGATAAATTCATATGACTTGTTTTATCGTGCAGGTCTGAGCAGCGTGATAGATACAAATAATCTCAGCCTCAGCGTAAAGGCATTGGAAGACAGATACAAGGCTGCGAATGAAAGCAGCTATTATGGAATTGTTTCAGACCTTCTTAAGCTGAAGATACCTGAGGAAATTGCAAAAACAATAACGGCGCCAAACTTCATATTTTATCCAAAAGAGGGTAATGTCAATGTTGATGTCTTAAAGGGCATTGAAGGGGGAAACTATAATGAAACAGATTCAAATTATGTGGCTTCAATATACGCATGGAATACTGAGAACATGGGCAACAAGCTTGTATTTGAGGAAATTTCAGCAACATATTCAGGAGCAGCGGAACCTGTTCTGAAAGTCTTTAAATTTACAATATCTGAAAAAAAGCCGCTGAATTACAATTCTTTTTTTGTGATAAAAGACATAGAAAACCTGAAATTCAAAGAGGATTACAACGAAGCAGATGCTGACGGCTATAAATACATAGAGCTTACGGGAGGGACAAAGGAAATATTTTTCTCAACAACAGAAGATGTAAACTTTGACAACCTTCCCGCATTCATTGCCCCCCCATTAAGCAGGCTTGCAATAGTTGAGTCCGGAACGCCCACGGAAGAGGAATTTAAATTTAATTGGCCAATATTCATAGTTGCAATTCTGGCGCTGCTGGCTGTAGGAGTCATAGTCTATATAATCCTGCAGAAATGGTACAAGAGTAGATATGAGGGCTATCTTTTCAAAAACAAAAACGATCTTTACAACCTTTTCAATTTCATAGAGCTGCAAAGGAAAAAAGGGACGCATGAATCGGAAATACACGGCAAGCTCAAGAGGGCTGGCTGGAATTCAGAGCAGATAAAATATTCAATGAAAAAGCATTCCGGACTGAGAACAGGAATGCTTGAAATACCCGTTGACAGATTATTTGAAAAGTTCGGGAAAAAATCAGAATGACAGGGGCATCATTACATGCCTCGTTGAATTCAAAAAATATAAAATAAAACCAATAAATAAAGTAGATATATCATTAAAAACACAAAACTTTAATAAACCTTCAACCCAAAGGCATAATATGGTCATAAAAATATTCAAAAATTTCTTCAAGAAGATTTTCAGCAATTTATTCAGGGGAAAGGGCGAGATAAAACTTGGATTTTATGGGCCTCCAAACTCGGGAAAAACAAGCCTGGCAAACAGGATATGCAAGGACTTCACGGGAGAGGAAATGGGAACAGTGAGCAAGATTCCGCATGAGACAAGAAATGTCCAGTTCAAGGAAAAAGTTGATATAACCTACAAGGAAAAGACTCTTACCTTCAAGA
>CAYVSB010000034.1:0-6036 GCA_964452855.1 Candidatus Woesearchaeota archaeon | reverse complement strand
AATGGGACAATGCTGAGCTATGCGCAGGCATTGAACAACACATTAATGCAACAGGCAAATTGGAATGCCACAAATACAAGCTATTATCTTGCAACAAATCCATTTGGATTTTACAATCAAACAGGAAATGCATTTACAACTTTCAACATAACAACTGGAAACTTTACTATAAACAACCAGACAACATACAATCTATTTGTTGTAAATGGAACAAACGGAAGAGTTGGAATTGGAACTAACACAAGCCAGAATAATCTCAATGTAATTGGAGACTTCAATGCAACAACAACTATTTATTCACAAGGAAATAATCTTTCATCGGCATTCTATTATTCAACAAATGGTTCTGGAGAGCCGAAGTGGAATGCAAATGCAAGTAACTTTACCACAATCTACGGAAATGCAATTGGAAACTATACAAGCGGACCTTGGCAATCAAACGCTTCCAATTTCACAACACTTTATTCCAACCAATACACTAATTGGACTAATGTCACTGCATACTCTAATGCTTTAACTTGGGTTGCAAATTATTCAACATATCTCACAAAGCCTACATGGTCACAAGTTACAAATGGGACAATGGCTTCTTGGGCAAATGTTGTGAATGGAACAATGCTTTCATATGCCCAGGCATTAAACAATACACTAATGCAACAAGCTAATTGGAATGCAACGAATACAAGTTACTTTGATTTGAACAAAGCAAACATAGTTGGAGCATTCAACCAGACTTTTGATACTTCAACATTCTTTATTGATAGTGTTAGCGATAGGGTCGGCATCGGAACAACAACGCCGCAGACAACATTAGACATTAATGGCGCAAGCGGGCTTTTCATCACAAATCCATCAGACAGCTTAGGCGAACAGGCAAAAATATTATTCCGTGTTGAGGCTGGGGAATCAGATAGCCAGTTAAGAACAAAGGCAGGAATATTTTTTAACAGAACAGATACATTCGGGAGAGGCGACCTGATTTTTGCAACAAATAATACAGGGGACAATTCAGTGGTTACTTCGGCAGACGCAAAGCTGACAATAGACCAGACAGGCAACGTCGGCATCGGAACAGCAAGTCCGACAGGTGCGTTATATATCAATTCTACTAATGATGCTACAAATCCGATACTTCAATTGCAAAGAGGAACCTCGGGTCAGATATGGGGATTCCATGAAGATAACAGCTATCTTTACATAAGAGATGTGACAGGGGCAACTGACAGGTTATATATTGACACTACTGGAAATCTCAGCGTTGATGCCGGAACATTATTTGTGAACGCAGTTAGCAACAGGGTTGGAATAGGAACAACAAGCCCAAGTGATGTTTTAGATGTAAGAATGGGTTCGGGTGTTAATCAGCAGGGTTTAACGATTAGTGCTCCTACTATTGCAGGGACTGGTTCACAACCAGCATTATTATTTAAAAGATATAGTGCAGGGGTTTTGAATACAACAGCAAATATTTATGGCGAGTCTGATGGTGGTGGTTCATCAATACGCTTTGCTACTTCTCCTTCTTCCGCGACAAATACTTTAGCAGATAGAATGACGATTAACAGCGAGGGCAATGTCGGAATAGGAACAACAAGCCCAAATGATTTTCTTCATGTCCGTAATGCTACAGCAAATTCTGACCCAGGTATTAGAATAGGAAATGATGCCGAGGACTGGCGTATTCGTGTTATGGGTAGTGATGCCGATAAACTTTACTTCAGCAGTGTGGCAGGTGCAGCGAACGCATTGGTATTAACAACAACCGGCAATGTCGGCATCGGGACAACGAGCCCGACAGGTGCGTTATATATCAATTCTACTAATGATGCTACAAATCCGATACTTCAATTGCAAAGAGGAACCTCGGGTCAGATATGGGGATTCCATGAAGATAACAGCTATCTTTACATAAGAGATGTGACAGGGGCAACTGACAGGTTATATATTGACACTACTGGAAATCTCAGCGTTGATGCCGGAACATTATTTGTGAACGCAGTTAGTGATAGGGTTGGAATAGGAACAACAACACCACAAAATACTTTGAATGTTGTTGGAGACATAAATGCAACAGGAACAATATATGCGCAAAGAACAAAGAATTTGAGTATAGGTTATGACTATGCGACAAATGGAAGCTCAACTGAAACGCAATGGAATGCAAACTATTCAACATATCTCACTAAGCCGACATGGGCTCAGGTTACAAATGGGACACTTGCGACATGGGCTAATGTTATCAATGGGACAATGCTGAGCTATGCGCAGGCATTGAACAACACATTAATGCAACAGGCAAATTGGAATGCCACAAATACAAGCTATTATCTTGCAACAAATCCATTTGGATTTTATAACGTTACTACATTTCCACAAAACGCTTCATTAATGACTTATGCTAATTGGAATTCAACAAACACTTCTTACTTTGATTTAAACAAGGCAAACACTGCAGGTGCATTCAACCAGACATTTGATACTTCAACTTTGTTTATTGATAGTGTTAGTGATAGGGTGGGAATAGGAACGACGAGTCCACAACAGAAATTACATGTAAATGTTGGAATAAACCAAAATTTTAGAATTAGGTCATTTAATAGTGGTCTTATGTTAGAATCACGAGATGATGCAGGCTCTTCCGCAAATTTGACTTTTGGCGCATCATTAATCGCTTTCTCTGGTTTAGTTGGCATAAATACAGGGTCTTTGACACCTGCTGCTGGATTGCATGTATATGATACGGATTTTGGTGTGAGCGACACAGAGGATAATGCAAGCGTTAAGATAGGTGATGATACTACCTTTTCATCTGGCACTTACGGATATATGAAATGGAATTTAAATAATGATTTGTTAACTTTAGGCACAAATACCGGAGGAGATACAATTAATATAAATGAAGCAGGAAATGTTGGAATAGGGACATTAACCCCTTCAAATAAACTGGATGTTTCTGGCAACATAACCCTGCAAGGCGTTTTTAACATGACAACAAGAGGAACATTGGCGCCCGCCTGCAACAGCAATTGGAATGGGTCAATTCTTTTCAACAATTCAGGCTTTTACGCGTGCGGTGTTACAGGAGCGTGGACCAAGTTTGGATAAAATGGAAAGATTATTAGGCTTTTTTAATAAGAGAAAACAAACTTTTTTATGTAGTGGTTTTACTTAGTAATGAAAGAGGTCTTTTTCCTTATTTACGCAAAGATAACCATACCGAAAAATTTATTAACCCCCTGCTGTCCTGTGATGTAATGCATCAAACTAACAGATATTTAAGGCTTTATGCCGGAGGAAGAATATGAAGCGCTCATTAGCCATTTTATTGCCCTTTGTATCTTGGATGATAGGGTGTCAGGGCATTTCTGAGTCCCCTTCCCAGGAAAAAGAAATAGAATTAGGAGCATATAGAAAGCATATTGTATTCAACCTTCATGAAATGAAGGGAGATACTTTGAAGATAAAGATGCTTTATCATGATTATCCCTTTAACCTTCAGGAAAGCATGGCAAGAGCAGACACAGCTCAGTTTGATGTGCATTATACAAATACCTCCGTCATTGATACAACAATTATCACAAAGAATACCTGGGCAGAAGAATATTCTTTTCCAAATTGGGGTCTGAAGAATAAGAAACCTTTTTTCATTGATGCATATGTTCTTGGCAATGACAAAAAATAATAGCTGGGCTTTGCATTTGAATAATATGCCTGACAATTATTTTAAAAATAGTCTTCAGCCTTAAACACAAATACTTTTAATGTTAAATTTGTTGCATATTAAATGGATAATTGTGATAATCCTCAAAGCGATAATCTTAAAGTGAATCTCTTTTTATCATTAACATTTATTTTTACATTGACAATATTTTTAACCTCTTTTGTTTCGTCTGACCTGATATCTGTGAATGCAGGAGGAGACAATGAGATTGTAATCACGCCAGGAGCAAATATAGAGGGCTTTTTTTTGGGCAACTTTCTTATTTGCGGGGACGGGGTTATTGACACAGATTTTGGCGAAGCATGCGACGATGGAAATGCAGTTTCAGGAGACGGGTGCTCTGCAGCATGCGCTGTTGAGACAACAACAACTCCTGGCGGGGGAGGAGGCAGTGGCGGCGGGGGGGGAGTAACATCAGGCATTTTAGTGGCTCCGGAGCAATTTACAATCACGCTTGCAGTTAATACAAACCAGCAGGAGTCAATAAGAGTCACAAATACAGGCTCATCTGCAGCTTCTGTTTCTGTTTCACAGACAAACCTTAGCAGTATGATTATTATTAACACTTCCTCATTTGTGCTGCAGCCTGGGGAGGTAAAAACCCTCAGCGTTATTTTTGTGGCGGCAAACGAGACAGGGATATTCACTGGCATAATAAATATAGGGGGCAAACAGATACTTGTTTCCATAAGCGTGAAAACCAAGCTGCTTTTGTTTGACTCAAACATAGTTGTCCTTAATGATGATTACAAGGTGGCAAGAGGAGATGACCTTTTGACCAGAGTAACCCTTGTTCCCCTTGGTGACAGCGAAAGGCTTGATGTAACTCTTGACTATGAAATAAGGGATTATGCCGGAAGAACTTACCTGACAAAGAAGGAGACCTTGCTTGTTGAAAGAAGAATACAATTTGACCGGAATTTTGACACAGGCAGCCTCCCTGTTGGAAAATACATAGTAGGGTTGCAACTGACTTATCCCGGAGGAGTAGCTCCATCATCAGCATACTTTGAGGTTGTTAAGAGGGCTCCAATAACATTCGGGACAATAGTGCTGTGGTTGATAATGCTGATATCCATAATCCTTATAGCAATAATAATCATTTTGCTTCATAAGAGAAGAAAGAAGAAAGAGGAAGAATACGGGCAACAGTTTCAGTAAATTTAAATAGCTCTTACAATCTTCATTTATAATAAAATGTTAATTGGTCTTGTTGGAAAACCTTCTGTAGGGAAGAGCACGTTCTTCAAGGCAGCGACCCTTGCAGAGGTTGAGATAGCTTCTTATCCCTTTACCACTATAAAACCAAATCATGGGGTAGGATATGTGAAAGTTGAATGCATTGACAAGGAATTCAATGCAAAATGCAATCCAAATCACGGCTTTTGCATAAACTCGCACAGATTTGTTCCTGTTGATCTTATGGATGTTGCAGGACTTGTTCCTGGTGCATCAGAGGGGAAAGGATTGGGAAACAAATTTCTGGATGATCTGAGCAAGGCAGATGTGTTTATCCATATAGTTGATGTTTCCGGAACAACAGATACTGAAGGAAAGCCTGCCCAAAACCACAATCCATGCGGTGATGTGGTATTTCTTGAAAACGAGCTTGATAAATGGTTTTTTAATATTTTGATGAAAGTATGGAAGGGATTTTCCAGAAAAGCAGAGCAAGAATCTGACAAAGGAAGCTTTGCAGTAGCTGTCGCAAAGCAGTTCTCAGGATTGAAAGTGAAGGAAGAGCATACAAAATCAGCGCTTTTAAAGCTTAATTCCAAAAACAGCCCAAGCAGATGGACAGAGAATGAAATAATGGCATTTGCATCCGAACTTAGGAAGCAGGCAAAGCCGATGATAATAGCAGCTAATAAGGCAGACTTGGGAAACGCAGAGGAAAATATAGGAAAACTTGAAGAGGCTTTTCCAGACACTATGATTTATCCATGCTCTGCGGATTCTGAGTTGGCATTGAGGGAAGCTTCAAAAGCAGGATTGATTGAATACATTCCAGGAGATGACAAATTCCAGATAATTGGGAAAGTCACTGAAAAGCAAAAGGCAGGTTTGGAAAAAATAAAGAGAGATGTTCTTGATGTTTACAGCGGGACAGGAGTTCAGGAAGTTTTGAATCTTGCAGTTTTTGATTTCCTGAAATACATTGCGGTTTTTCCGGCAAGCGCAAACAAGCTTGCCGACAGCAAAGGCAATGTTCTTCCTGACTGCTTTCTTCTTCCAGGAGGAAGCACTGCGCTGGACTTTGCGTATTTTCTCCATACTGATTTCGGGAACAATTTCATAAAAGCAATTGATGCAAG
>CAYVSB010000033.1:0-6070 GCA_964452855.1 Candidatus Woesearchaeota archaeon | reverse complement strand
CGGAGCTGTTGAAACACTCATAGTCTCAAAGGATTATGACAAGAAAAAAACAAAGGAACTGCAGAAGCTGGCTGAAAACACCTCTTCAAAAATGGAAATAGTCTCCACAGAAACAACAGAAGGAGACCAATTCCTCAAGCTTTCGGGAGTAGGGGCATTGCTCAGGTTTAGGATTTAAATCCAATCCATTACACTGTTCTTGATTACATCTGAATCATTGCAATGGTAAACCTTGCGGGTTATCTGATGAAAATTCATCATTAATTCCATTTCATTATTTTCTATCAGTTGAATGTTGTTTTTGGAAATATTTAACTGAGGAGGTTTGAACCTGTCTGGCTTGAACCCAAAGCATTGTTCAAACATGGAAATTCCATTATCAAGGTATTCCTGGTTTCTGTCTGTCTGGAATTCATTGAATTCATGCGTTACCCCATGCAAACCTAATGTTTTGTTAAGGTTTAAAATTTGTGCACACCATTCCTTATTCCCTGAAATGTTTGTGTTATTGAAATTGGGTATGACCCACAAGATATCGCTTTTTCCCAAATATTTTTCATCACATGGAATACTCGGGGCAACATCATCTATCTCTTTGTAGTTGAAAAGCCTGATTAAAAATAAGGTGAAGATTATGAAAAGAACAGAAAGTATAATCCAAAGAAGTATCTTTTTGAGCCTCTTTTTCTTCATAGGTATCTTAACGGAAAATGAATTAAATATCTATTGGAACCCTCAAAACCTTTAAAATCCTGGCAGGTTTCCTTACTTGATGACTGACAGCAGGACTTTGGACGAGATTGACAACGCAAGGGAAAAAGAGGACACGAAGAGGCTTGAGGCAATATTCTTTGTTTCAGGAAGGTTTTTGTCAATGCCTGAACTTGTTTCTCTTTCAGACCTGAATCCGGTTATTATACGAGATTTGGTAAAAAAGCTTCAGGACAAATACAGCGAGCAAAATTCTGCCTTGGAAATAGTTGAAAAAAGCAGCGAAACAGGAGAGATGTGGAAGATGGATGTGAGGCAGGAATATCATAAGGTGTCAAGCAAACTTGCAACTGGAAACAGCGAATTCTCAAAGGCAGAGCAGGAAACGCTTGCAATCATAGCATTCAAGCAACCGATAAAGCAGTCAGTTATGATAAAAATAAGGGGAAACAAGGCATATGACCATGTAAAAAAGTTTGTTGAGTTAGGGCTTCTGAAAAAGAAAAAAGCAGGGCATACAAACGAGCTTTTCCTTTCAGATGAGTTTTATGAATATTTTAGTGTAACGCAGCCTGAGACAAAGGCCGCTGGAGAATAATATGGACCTTCTTACAATAATTTACTTTGCCTATGCATTCATCTCCCTTTATTTTTTATTTTTATTCCTGCTTGTCTATATTCAGAACAAGGACAAGATGATGCATTCTCCAAATTACAAAAGGCAATACAGCCTGAGTATGGTTGTTCCTTGCTATAATGAAGAATCCACCATAGAAGAAACAGTCACCTCACTTTTGAATTCAGATTATCCTGGGCTGGAAAGGATTTATGTCGTTGATGATTGCAGCACTGACAATTCATATTCCATTATGAAAAGACTTGCCCAGAAATACGGAAAGGTTATTGCCCTTCAGACTCCGAAGAACACGGGAAAAGCAAGCGGACCGAAAAATTATGGTGCAAGGTTTGTGACCACAGAGCTTATTGGGTTTACAGACGCTGATTCATATCCTGATAAGGATGCAATATCAAAAGCAGTTGGATTTTTTGACAACCAGGAAATTGCAGGAGTTACTTCCCTTATTCTTGCCAAACACGGAAACAATCTTATTGAAAGACTTCAGGAAATAGAATACAAGGTAATTGCCTTCACGAGAAAACTTTTAGGATTTCTTGATGCAATTTATGTTATGCCCGGGCCCCTTGTCATATATCGGAAATCAGCGTTTGACAAAGTAGGAGGATTTGACGAGAAAAACCTTACAGAGGACATAGAGATAACATGGAATCTTGCTTCAAATGGATATAAGGTTGAGATGTCAATGCCATCAAGAGTTGTTACTGTTGTTCCAAACAAAATCAAGCAATGGTACAGGCAGCGTGTGAGGTGGAACTTAGGGGGAATACAGACAATAATAAAGTACAAAAGCCTGTTCATGAAAAAAGGGATATTCGGGAGCTTTATACTTCCATTTTTTATTTTTTCATGGCTCCTAGGGCTTTTCGGACTTGGTCTTATGGCATATAATTTTTTGAGAAGACTAATTGTCCAGTACATTTCAACAACCTATTCCATAGGAGCCCAGACAGCCATACTTACCATGAGGGACATAAACCTTTCCCCGAATGTTCTTTTTTTCTTTGGTTTTGTGCTGTTTTTCCTAGGGCTTGCATTCACAATATTTGTTCTGGTTTTTCTCAGGGAAAAAGAATTTAAAAGCATGAACCTTTTTGATATAGGACTTTACACGCTGGTTTATCTGTCGGTATATCCAATAATAATGATAGCTTCATCATACAAATTTTTGAGAGGGAAGAATTCATGGTAACCCTAATGCAAAATCCAAAAAGGGCATTTCTTGAGGCTCTTCTTCTTGCAGCAGCAGTTTTTGTAGTTGGAATACTTCTCGGAGTGTCATTTGAATCTTCAAGGTTAGATGTCATAAATGATTATTATTCAAATTCAGAGATATCCCTCATGGACTCAATTGCCATTGAAAGGCTTGCGGGCATAGGCGCAGTCAATTGCAGTGAAATGCTTTCCTCAAATGTGAGGCTTGCGGATAAAATTTATGAGGAATCATATGCTCTTGAAAAATATGAGGAATCTGGAAAAATAACCGACAACCTGAAGCTTGCTCACAAGAAATATGACTCTCTGAGAACACTGTTATGGATAAATACAATTATAGCAAGGGAAAAATGCCCATCCAGTTTTTCATCTGTGGTTTATCTTTATGAATACCAGCCAGAGAAGCTTGAAATAAGGGCAATGGAAATTGTTTGGTCCAGGATACTTTCAGACCTCAAGCAAAAACAGGGAGACAAGATGATACTCATTCCGATATCTGTAAGCAGCAATATTTCATCTCTTGATTCCCTTGCAAGAAGCCTTAATGTAACAAAATATCCGGCGGTTATCATCAATGAAAAGCAGGTTATTTATAAAATTGAATCTGTGAGTGACCTTGAAAAATATCTTAAATAATTTTTTTTGTCTTTTTTATTGATTTTTTACCTACTTTTTTATCACATAAATATTAAAAAAGCGACTTATTTTAATCCTTGCTATGGAATGCTACAAATGCGGCGCTGATGGCAGCAGAAAAAGGCTTTTTGACACAATTACTTCAGAAGGAATTGTCAAGGTTTGCGAGGATTGCTCAAGGGGAGAAAATCTTCCCATGATAAGAAAGCCGACAAGCGGACAGCTTAATGAAATTGACAGAAAACCAAGCGTTTATGAAAGGCTTTCCAAAGCTTCCGGAATAAATCCCTATGCAAAAAGAAAAGAGAAAAATGAAAATCTGATAAGGCAGGAAACAACCTTGAGGGAAATAGTTGACAGGAATTACAGGGAGAAAGTCAAGGACAATATCATTCCAAGGGATGATCTTATTGACAATTTCCATTGGAAGCTGATGGTTGCAAGAAGGATGAAAAAGCTTTCCCAAAAACAGGTTGCCGAGGCAATCGTAGAGTCAGAGACTGCTGTAAAGATGGCTGAGCAGGGAGTGATTCCGAATGACAACAAGATAATAAGGAAGCTTGAGAATTTTTACAGGATAAAGTTAGTAAAGGAAAATTCAGCGGAGTTTTTTTCATCACCTCCACAAGAGAGCCTTGACTTTGACAGAAGCAATCCTTCCGGAGTAAGAATTTCAGACGTAAGGCAGAAGGCAAGGGAAGCTTCCGGAGTGCAAGGTGCAAAGCCATTGATGCCAGAGGAAACAGGATACAACATTGACCCTGAAAAAATGCAGCGAGAAGCTGGTCTTGAAGGGCAGGCAAAGCCAAAAAAGAAATGGATTTTCTGGTAAAAACTCTGTAAGAAAGCTTTATAAATTGAAATTGTGAATTCTTTATGTATAACATGGAAACAGAGATAATAAGGGAAGAAAAGGAAGAAATTGAGATTAAGTTTGATAATCTTACGCTCGCCGAGATAATGAGGATTTTTCTCAACAAGGATTCCGCAGTTACTTTTGCGGCATGGAAAAGAGAGCATTCAACAGAGTTGCCAGTGCTTTTGGTGAAGACAAAGGGCAAAACGGCAAAAAAGGCTATTCATGACGCCATTGCAGAGCTGACAAAAGAGCTGGATAAAATAGAAACCAACTTCAAGAAGCTGAAGTGATTTCAAGAACAACAATTCTTATTAACCTCCCTAAATATGACTTTTTATGAGAAAAGCAGTTAATGCTCTTATTTTTCAAGAGAAAAAAGTGCTTCTTTTCAGAAAAAAATTATCATGGATTTTGCCTGGTGGGAAACCAGAAGAAAATGAATCTGACATTGAATGTCTTCTTAGAGAATTTAAAGAGGAAGCAGCTGGCAGAGAAATTATTATTGGTAAATATTACTATAAGTTTTCTGGTATTACTCCTCACAAAGGTGATATTTTGGAAGCATTTGTTTATTTTGCAGAATTAAAACATCCCAATTCAGCCATCATGAATTCCAATGAAATAGATGAAATTAGATTTTCAAGCTATGGTGAAACATTAAAAATGAATCTTTCTGACATTACCAGTAAAATAATCAAAAAACTGAACGAGGATGACTATCTATAATGCAAGACCCAAAGACAAGAAAAATATCAACAGGAAGCTTTGACATCAACAAATGGCTTTATGGGGGATATGAGCCGGGAATTGTCACGATGATTGCAGGGCCTCCTGGAAGCGGAAAGACAAACATGTGCATTCTTGCGGCATGCAGCCAGGCAAGAAGAAACAACAAGGTAATTTATTTTGACACAGAAGCTGGTTTTTCTATTGACAGGGTAAAGCAGATTGTTGAGGAAACAGAATATGAAAATGTCCTTGGAAACATAATTCTTTTGAATCCGACAAGTTTTGAAGAACAGAAAAAAGCATCCTTGAAACTCCTTGAGCAGATAAAAAAGGAAAAGATTTCTCTTCTTATCATAGATAGTATAGCAATGCTTTATCGTCTTGAGCTTGCAGAAGCGAGCAGAGATGACAATACAAGCAGAAATGGAAATGAAAATGGCAAAGGCTCTGAGAAAGCAAAAGGAGTTAACAGGGAAATGGCAGGCCAGATGAGGCTTCTTTCAGAGATTGCAAGAAAGCTTGACATTCCTGTGCTTATAACAAACCAGGTTTATTCTGAATTCATCTCAAAAGAAGATTTTGAGAAAGGCGCTGAGAAAAAGGTTAACATTGTCGGAGGAGACCTTATGAAATACTGGAGCAAGTGCATCATTGAGCTGAAGAATGATAATGGCAGAAGAAAGGCCTTGCTGCTGAAACACAGAAGCCTGCCTCAAATGGAAATGGCATTTGAGATAAGAAGAAAGGGAATATACAAGAAAGGGTGGATTTGATTTATTATTTGAAAAATATTACTAATGTAAAAGCCAGATTAGATATTTATAATTTATTTTATCATTAATTCTAAGGCAAGCTCGCTTGTTAGATTAGTAATTGTGGAATTTAGTAACTAATAGGTAATCATCAAGAAATATAAACGAATTTATCTTTTTTTATTAATGACAGAAAAAGACGTCAAATTTGAAACCATAAAGAAAATTTCAGATATGAGGTTCAGGTACAAGGATTTTGAGAATATTTCAAAATTGGATTCAAATTCTCCTCCAAGCGTTTTTGTCGGCTCAAAGCTCAAATACCCTCTAATGAATGTGGGAATACTTTCTCCTATTGAAAGAGATGAAAATGCCTGGCTTTATGACGAACCAAAATACTGGGCCGGGAACAATTTTGGAATAAATGATGTTGTGAAACTCAGAGATAGCTTGCTGAATTCAAGATTCCAGACAAAAGCATTTGATGTTCGTTCAGCGAATACTGGCGCGAACAAAAAATTCATACAACTT
>CAYVSB010000032.1:0-6528 GCA_964452855.1 Candidatus Woesearchaeota archaeon | reverse complement strand
ATTATCTCAACCTGTGCCTTTCCCTCTCTCTGGTATTTTTCAATTGCCGCCTCGCAGGCATCGTTTCCGTAAATGTCCTTTATGACTATTTTCCCGCCTTCTGTCTTGATTGAACTTTTCCCGCAGCTTTCAATTATTTCCTGTGGGCAGTCCTTGTCCATTTTTGCATCAGCAGTGTTTCTGTAAAACATGAATCCAGGGGAAAACTTTGCATGCTCAGAGCCTTTTCCTGCCCTGACTTTTGCAGTAATCTCAAATTCCTGTCCCTTGTTGATGAGGGTGATGGGTATTTTTTCAAATACGACTTTTTCGCTCCCCTTGAAATCTCCGGAATATATCATTCCCTCTTTGTCAGAGCTGAGTTTTAACGTCGCTGTTTTATCCCCGACAGCCTTGTCTGTCTTTATCGGTATGAGTCCGATTCTGTGGGCAATGGTCTCGTCATAAAGAGGGGAGTCATTTTTTATTATTTCAACCTCGTCTATTGCCAGAACAGGAATATGGCCAACATATCTTCTTATTGCGTTTGCTATGCTGTCCTCCATATCTGCCGTGAACACAATCTTGTTGTTTTTTTTCTCAATTATTTCCATTTTATATTAGTTTAAGGCTGTTTTTTCTTTTTTAAACTTATGGTCTTCTTCCCCTTCTACCGCCCTTTACCTTTGGTCCTCCTCTTGGGAATCTTGTGGTATCTAGGATGTTTATTATCTTGAACCCTTCCCTTGTGAGGCTTTTGATTATAGGGCTTGCTCCTGGTCCAGGCGCAGGATTCCTTGTCTTGGCCCTTATCCTTACATAAAGTGATTTTATTCCCATCTCCTTTATTGTCTCTGAAATTCGTTTTGGTATGAACATTGCTTTGGTGGGGTTTGCCTTAAGTCTTCCGTGCTTTGTTACCATTCCGCCTGTTACCTTTGCAAGGGTTTTTCCTGACATGTCTGTAACATGGACAAGAGTGTTATTGAACGATGTGTAAATATTCACAACAGCCTCAACATTTTTCTCCTTCTTTTTCTCCTTCTCTTCGCCAAGCTCTTCCACTTCCATTTCCTCTTCAATTTTTACTGCTTCTTCTTCAGGCTTGTTCTTCATTTTCTTTTGCCTCCTCGGTTATTTTTTTTGCGGATTTTGTTTTTTTGACCTTTAAGGTTATCTTGTATTCAAGGTCAACAGGAACAATGTATGAAGGGCTGTCAACAGCCTTCTCATCAACAAGAACCTTTCTATGGGAGATTAGCTGCCTTGCGCTTTTAGGGGTTTTGGCAAGTCTTTGCGAAACCAAAACAGTCTGCAGCCTTCTTTTCAGCCAGTCTTTTCCTGTCAGTGAAAGAACCTCTCCAATTGAGCTTACTTTCAGGCCTATCTTTTGCAGCCTTGCGAAAAGTTTTTTCTGTTCTTCCGGTTGTGCTGAGATAAGCTTCTTAGCCCTTTCCCTTATCTCTTTTATTCTTGCCTCTGCTTTCCATATTTCCTTTTTGTTCTTCAGTCCGAACTCGTCAATTATCAGTCTTTCCGCTTCTATTCTTGCCTTATCAAAAGGCCTTCTTGGCTTTGAATATTTCTTATGCTTTCTTTTCATTTTTTACTGGTGCCCCCTGTCCTTTTTTCTTTATTCCGACACTCTTCTTTTTGTTCTTCCTGAAGTGCCCTCTTGTTCTTTGTCCCCTTACTGGAAGTCCCATTGCATGCCTGTATCCCTTATAGCTTCTTATTTTCCTCATTCTCTTGATGTCAAATTCATGCTGCAATTCAAGGCTTGTTGATGCAAGATGCTTGTCCTCCCCTGTCTCAAAATCCTTTCTCCTATTCATAAGGAATGAAGGAATCTTTGGGGATTTTATGAAATCAACTATTTTTTGTATTTCCTCTGGCGAAAGGGAGCCTATTTTTCTCTTTCTGTCAATCTTGAGTGTGTGGCATATTGCATTGGACATGCTCCAGGAAATTCCCTTTATTTTTGTCAGTCCGTGATAGATTGTATTGTTTGAATCTATGTCTCCGGACATAATTCTCACTAGTTTTCCCTCGTATTCCTTTTTTTCCGGGTTTTCAGGCCTTTTCTTTTTTGTTTCTTCTTCGGTTTTTTCTTTCATTTTTTAATGTGTGAAAAGATTATATCTCTCCATCGATGTCAGCTCCTGGAAAATTCTTTTTTCCACAGCCTTTCTTGGATCAGGGAGATTGGGAATTCTTTTCTTTATGTCTTCGAATGACTCAAACTCTGCCTCGCTTCTTTTATCAAGGATTTCCTTCATATGTTTTTTTCCTATTCCGGAAAGAAGCTCTATCTGGTGGATTCTCTTGTTGATTGCCTCTGCCTTGTTGAAAAAGTCCACGAATCTTTTTTCGTTTTCCCCTACAACTTTTTCTATGTGGTCCTGGAGATGGTGCTTTGCCGTTTCTGTCAGCTTCTCTCTTTTCAGCCTACCAAGGATGTAATATATCTTGTCCCTTTTTCCTTCGCCTATGTAGACTTCCTCTCCGCTTTCAAGCTTTATTCCTCTTCGCGGAATAAGTTCAAGGAGAGTGAGATTAACTTTTCCCACTGCCTGCGCTAGGGGAACCATCTTCCCTTCCAGCGGATAGCCGTTCTGTAAATAATCCAGTATGATAGCATATTCTTCTTTTTCCATTTTCCTTAAATGTATTCTTTGACAATCTCAAGTATTTTTTTTGTTTCATCTTCGTCAAGGCTGACTTCGTTGAATATTTTTGAAAGGTCCTCTGTTTTTTCAGGCAAAAGGTCTATTATTTCAGATGCATGTTCATGGTTTATCTTCATCATGCCAAGCCCCTCTATCTTTTCCCTCAGCTCCTCTCCTTTTTCAGGAGAAATTTTTATGAATTTCTTGATGAAGCTTCTCATTTCCTTTCCAAGAGTTTCCTCTTTTCCCAGATATTTTGCCGCTTCTGTCATGCTTATCATTTTGTTTTCTTTTATCATTTTTTATTTTTTACGGGGAGGATATCTTCTTTAGGTGTATGGGGGTTATTACAAACGTTTTTTCCTTGTTAAGGTCGTTTACGAGGACAACATAGGCTCGTCCCCTTTTTCCTATGACTACTCCTGTTCTTCCCTGCATCCTTTTTGGAAAAGGGCATTTTACAGAGGCTTCTCTTACAAGTGCAACCCTATTTCCTTCGCCAAGCTCTTGAAAAAACCTGCTGAGCATGAGTTTTCCCCTTGTCCTGACCTTTTTTCTTCCTGCCATAAATTACACCACAAATATCTGATTTAAAAAACTATCCTTTGGTGAATAATCCCTGAGGCAGAATAATATTCCTTATCTTTTTGTTGAATCAGGGCTTCCGACAAAAAGTCCCTTTGAATTGATGTCTCCCCTTTCCCTTGCATCCTCCATGTTCTTCAGGATTGCATTGAACATTTTTTCCCCCCAGACGCCCTTTCCACATCTCTCGCAGAAGTCTATGACGCTTTCGCTGTCAATTTCACCTTTGCAGTATATGCATTTTTTTGTCATCTTCCTCTCCTTAATTTTTAATTAAAAAGAAACCTGTTTTTAAATATTTGTGTAAAGAAGTGTAAGGAAATTTTTACTCATATCTCAGCGCATCAGCTGGTTTTAGTCTTGCAGCCTGCATTGCAGGAAGTATTCCTGAAAGCGTTCCTATGACAAAAGAAAATGCCAAAGCCCCTACGATAAGATACCATGGGAAATAGGCCTTGAATATGTCTGTCCCAAGCGCAGAGCTCGCGAGATACTCTGCCAGTTTTCCTAATCCAATTCCTATTCCTGTCCCAATCGCGCCTCCTGTCAGCCCCAAAAGACCTGATTCAAACAGGAAGATTGCAAGTATGTCTGTGTTTTTCGCCCCAACTGCCTTCATTGTTCCTATCTCTTTTGTCCTTTCAATTACAGAAGTGTACATTGTATTCATTATCCCAACTCCCCCCACCACAAGTGAAATCGCCGCAATCCCAACAAGGACTGCCTGCACAACTCCGAAAATACTGCTGAAGCTGTTAAGAAGTTGTTCAGATGTTGAAACTGAAAATGTTTCCTGTCCTTCTTTTTCTCCCCTGAAGCTTCTGAGTTTTCTTTCAATTGTTTCTGCAACAACTGAGACATTTGAATTTGCAGATGCCTTTGCAAGTATCTGGCTTTCTTCATCATTTATTCCAAGAATTTCTTTCATCGTGTCTTTTGGAAGATAAATTACAGCATCATCAAATGGATTTCCAATAGTGTCAAGAATTCCTACAACCTTGAACTCCTGTCCTTCTATTTCAATACTTTCTCCTGCACTTATTCCCCTTTCCCATATCTTTTCATCAATGCCGTGGTTGTAGCCAAGAACAGCCTTGAATTTATCTCCGTCCCTGAATCCTCTCCCTTCTATTACTCCGACTCCCTGAAGGCTTATGCTGGTCTCAAAGTCATCAGGCGCAATTCCTATTCCATATCCTACTTTTGCCTCTTTTTTGAATATCACCTGGTCTGTTTTTACAAGGTACCCTAATGCCCAGTCAACTCCATTTATGCTCTCAATGAATTCCAGGTCTTTGGATGTAAGGAGAAGGGATTTTGCCGTGACACTTCCGGGAGAGCCGGGATTTTTGGGTTCAATAATTATCTTGTCTTTTCCAAGATTCTGAAATTGCTGTTCTATAGAAGCTTGCAGCCCCTGTCCCAGGGAAATCAAAGCCACAACTGCAGCAATCCCGATGAATATGCCTATCATGGTGAGCCATGACCTTAGCTTTTTTCTTTTGAGATTGTTAAATGCCAGGGAAAAATAGTCATTCATTTTTCAACTCCTGTACTCAGCCGCCTCTTTGCTTCTTCAGCCTTCTCTTCTTAAGAACTCTATATATCCAGTATGCAATGATAATCAAAACAGCAATCACATATCCTGTATAACTTGTTTTGTTTACAAGACCCAGCGACTGCGCATCTTCAATGGAATATGTTTTTATTGTTATTTCCTTTGTCTCTGTAAACTCCTTGTTTGTGGAATCCAGATATTTGAGGGTAACTGGAATGCTGATTGTGCTGAGTGAGTTTTGATTTGCAAATGCACTGAATTCAACTATGTCAAAATCATCGCTTGTTACATCCCCCACATATTGTTCCCTGACTGAGTTGAATGTAATTCCGCCGCTATCTTCTACAGAGACGTAAAGGAACTTGACATCTGCCAATCCGGAGTTAACAACTTTTATTGAAAACGTGTTTTCCTTTCCTCTAATCACCGGTTGCGTGCTGTCTGAAGAAACAGTAAGCTTTGGAAGTGTGTTTACAGTAAGGCTTATCATCTCCTGTTTTGTAAGGATTGTGCTGTTGTTTCCTTCATAGGAAATCTGCACAGGGATTTTGTATATGCCTGTTGACGCAGATGGAAGCGCTATTATTCTGAATGTAAATGTTTCGCTGTCCCCGTCTTCAAGCTCATCAAGGAATTTTTCAGAGCTTGATTGGTATGGTGCGAATGGAACGTTTGAAAAATCCAGCTTTATGTTGAGATTTGTGACCGGATCCTCAAAGATATTTTCTATTTTTACAGTAATGTCACTTGTTTTTCCAGGTGCAATTTCAGCAGGCGAGCTTGAAACGCTCTTTATTGTGACAGCTGAAAAAACTCCTGCAAGCATGGTCAAAATCAAAAGTCCTGCCATGAAAATTGTGAATATTGTCTTTTTCATCATATAACATTCTCCTTACTTTTGTTTATAAGCATTTCTGTTGCCCGTTTTTCCGCCTTTCTTGACATTTTCTGTATTTTCCACTTTTCCATCTCTTAGTCTTATTATCTTGTTTGCATATCTTGTGAGGCTTAAATCATGGGTTACAAGGATTATTGTCCTCCCTCTTTCATTAAGTTCCTTGAATAACCCCATTATTTCTTCTCCTGTCTTGCTGTCAAGATTTCCTGTTGGTTCGTCAGCAAGTATAACCTCAGGATTGTTTGCCAGAGCTCTTCCGACAGCAACCCTCTGCCTTTCCCCTCCGGACAGCTCGTTTGGAAAGTGATCTCTCCTGTGGCTGAGCTTTACCTGCTCAAGTATTTTCTCCGCCCTTTCAATTCTTTCCTCTTTGGGAATCCCGTGGAAAATCATCGGAAGGCTTATGTTTTCCAGACTGGTTAGCGTTGGAATTAGGTTGAATGTCTGGAATACGAATCCTATCTTGCTTCCCCTTATCTGCGCAAGGTGAGATTCGTCCATGTGGGCAATGTTCTCATCGTCAAGATATATCTCCCCGAATGTCGGAAGGTCAAGCGCCCCGACCATGTGCATCATTGTTGATTTCCCGCTTCCGCTTGGCCCGACTATGACTATAAAATCGCCTTTTTTCACATCAACATTTATTCCGTCAAGCGCCTTTACAGTGCTGTCACCCATGATGTAGTGTTTTTTTACCTCGTTAAGCCTGATGATAGTTTCTGTTTTTTCCTTCATGGACTGAGGGCGGGTAATTCCTTATTTAAAGTTTGTGAATATCCTTGACAGTGTGTGACCAAGGGACATATGTCCTAGGCAAAACCGAAAATTAGTTCGCAGAT
>CAYVSB010000031.1:0-6622 GCA_964452855.1 Candidatus Woesearchaeota archaeon | reverse complement strand
CCTGTTCCCAAAAAGATAACTTTTACTTTTTCTGTCATGTTATAATCCCTCGTTTTTTAATCAGGGAAATCTTATTAATAAAATTAACTGATTGCATTCATTGGGTTTTTCCATGCAGGGCATTCGCTATCTCTAAGCAATTTAGAATTCCCCAAGCGAAAACTTAAGAGGAAAAACGCTTATTCTTTTTTTAGTGCCGTTGAAGCAGGAGATATGAAGATTATCGTATCCCCTCTCAGAAAGGTCAAACCCACATTTCTCTTTATTTCTCCGTTCTGCATTTCTTTTGTGCTATCCAAAACAAGGTTGATGTGGATGTCAAAAGCCAGCAAAATCCCGACGAACTGCTTGTCGCCCTTAAGGTGCACTAAAACTTCCCTGCCCTTGGAGTTGTTGAGCAAATCCAAAGGCCTCTCAATTCCATTAACCATAAATTAGTCTTGAATGATTTTGTTTATAAATATTTCGCAAGAAAAACACTAATTGCCGAGGAAAGGAATTCATAGCAAGATATTTAAAGCATTTTTATCATTTAATTTTATGAAAAAAGGCAGAAAAATTTCAGGGGGAAGATACACCCAAAGAAGGAAAAAAAGGCTCCATGAGCGTCCTGGACAGAAAAGAATAGTAAAGCTAGGAAAGGAAAGAAGGAAAATAAAAAAAATCAGGGGAGGAAACAAAAAAGTTTTCCTTTTGGGAGTTGAATATGTTAATGTTGTCAAAAAAGGCTCTGTAAAAAAGGCCAAGATAAGCAACGTGATTGACACTCCTTCAAACAGGTTCCTTGCCAGACAGAATGTAATAACAAAGGGAACAATAGTGGAGACAGACTTGGGGAAGGTCAGAATAACAAACAGGCCAAGCCAGGAAGGCCTGCTGAATGGAATTCTTGTTGAATAAGTCAATCATACATATCTTTAAAAATAATTGCAGCAGGATAAAAAACAATGGGGAAAACAATTGACAATAAGGTAATAATCAACAAAAAGGACATTATTCCCGGGAATATAAAGCCTGCAAAAGATTATGAAAAAGTGCTTGCATGGAATGGGAAAGAGCTCTTTGTGGCTTATATTGTTTCTGTTAAAGAAAGATATTCTCCAAAGAATACAAAAAGAATATGGAAAAGGGATGAAAATACTTCGCAAATGTATATTAGTGAAGAATTTGTGGAATCATATTTGTCTGCGGAAAAGGTATCTGAAATTCTGTCTCTTATGCACTCCAGGCAATAGAAATAAGCTTTAATATTTAATTCGTTAATGTTTTATCGTCTGTAAAAATCCAAAGATTTATAAAGCCACAAAATTTATAAAGCTTATTGGAACAATTCTAAAATGAGTTTTGTAAAAAAATGTCCTGAATGCGGAAGTGCTAATCTTACATATGATGCATCTCTTGGGGAAATTATCTGCAACAACTGCGGTCTTGTGGTGGAGGAGAAGATGGTTGACACCGGCATAGACCTCCAGGGTAAATTTGACAAAGGGGAGAAAAAAGGAAGGGGCGGAGCGCCGATGAGCATGCAGAAGTTTGACAAGGGGCTTACCACAAACATAGGTGAAATCTCGGATATTTACAAGCTTGACCCTAAACAAACCAGAAAATTCCTCAGGCTGAAAAAATGGCAGGAGAGGGTTTCAACAAGCATAGAAAGAAACCTCAGACTTGCTATGGCAGAGCTGAGGGTTATTGCATCTTACCTTAATCTTCCAAATGTTGTCCGTGACGAGGCATCAAGAATATACAACTATGTGCTACAACGTGGTTTGGTAAGGGGAAGAAGCATGGAATCTGTGATTGCCGCTTGCCTTTATGCTGCATGCCGTTCATACAATATCCCAAGAACGCTTGATGAAATGGCGACAGCATCCGACGTTGAAAGAAAAGAGATAGGAAGGACATATCGTTTCATAATAAGAAAGCTTGGAATAAAGGTCAAGCAAAGCTCTCCTAAGGATTACATTTCCCGTTTTTCATCCGTGCTTAAGCTTTCGCCAAAAACCCAAAATGATGCAATAAAGGTGCTAAAACAGGCAGAAGATGGTGAGCTGACGTCGGGAAGAGGTCCTGCAGGGACTGCTGCTGCATCTGTGTATGTTGCTGCATTGATGAACGACGAGAAGAAAACGCAGAGGGAAGTCGCTGACATTGCAGGAATAACAGAGGTTACAATAAGAAACCGATACAAAGAGCTAATAGAAAAGCTGAATCTTGAAGAAAAGATAAAGCAGAAAGAAAAGGAAATACGGGCAAAATAATTCTTGTTAATACCTAAATGCCATTGTAATTAATTGGATAATTATTCTAATACAAAGCGTGATTTTACTTTATTACTCTAAGAATTCTTATTATTCGTAAAAAGTGCGGATGAAAGGATTCGAACCTTTGTAGGCACTAAGCCAACAGCTCTTGAGGCTGTCCCGTTTGACCACTCCGGCACATCCGCGTTTAAAAAATACGCAGATAATGTTTAATAAAGTTTGTTGTTGATAAGAAGTCACGCACACTCTGGGAAAATATCAATTACTGCATCTTTCTTATTCAGGATATTCTCCACATAATTTAGGTCTCCCTTTGTACAGTCTGTTGCCCATCCGTTGTAATATCTCAATGCTGCTTTCCATCCGAAATAGGATTTGCCATTGCAGACAAATTCCTTTGATTCATCCCTATAGGAGAAGATTAAATAATTTATTCCAGCCTTAACATTTTGGACAAAGTCAGATGAAACACTCGTGGAGAAGAATTTTTGATTGAGCTGCATTACCCCATAGCTATTCTCGCCAGGAGCGCTGGATTTCAAAACATTTTCAATTTCCTTATCACAATATAGAGGGTCTCCTGAAGAATCCTTGAACTCTGTGCAATGCTGAATAAAACTTTCCTGTAGAGACTGCTGCAAAATCAAACACTCAAAGTTTTTTGCTCCGGTCTGGTCTCTTAAAGCCTTGTCATCTATTTCATTTTCTGTCTTCATCTGCTTCGCAATTTTTATTATCTCTGCCCCAAGGACTTTTTGACAGCTTTCCTGTGTTGTGCATGAAAATCCGCTTGCAGATGTTGTTGTTCCATTAGTATTTGATGCGCCTGTGTTCGTTCCAGTGCCAGAGCTTTTCACAGCGCAATTCTGCCTTATGTAATTGTCAATTCCCCCTATGATATCTGTTGAAAATAAGCTGTAAGAAGTTGCAATTGTAAACTGGTTCTCACCGCATTCAACCGCAATGCTGTTAAGCTGCTTTTTGCCTTCATATTCATAAACAAGATTATTTATTTCTGAAAGTCCCTGTGCATAAATTGTCGTTCCTTTAGTGTTATCTCTTCCAAAAGTCCATGCAACGCCATTCCATTGATAAACCAAATCAGAGCTGAACATATCACCAAAGAAATTATCACCAAATGTTGAATATGTGACAATTCTGACTTCAACAGGAGATAGGGAGTCCTGAATTACAGGAGGCTCTTTTTTTTCTATTTCTTCCAATGAAACACTTGCAGCAGTAGAAGGATTGTTTGAACCAGGAGAAGGAGTAATTTGAGAAGAATCTCCCAATTCATCCTGCTGCTTGATTGTTGCTGCGTCATTAACTGGCTTGTAAAGACTTTTTGCAATTTCAGATATTGCATTTCCTCGCAGAAACAAAAGATATGCAACTTGCTGGTTGAAGAAGAATTTCTTTGTGTCAAGCAGCGATGTTATTATTCCTGCCTTGTTGTAGTTGTCTTTCTCTTTCTCTATGTCTTTTATAGCCTGCACAAATTGCTTGCTGTAATCCGTTCCCTGCATAAGCTGAAGCTGTTCTTCTGTCAAATCTTGAAGTGTTTGGTCTTCTATGCCTGTGATTTTTATAGAATCCTTAACGCTCTTTGTATCAACCCAGCATTTTATGTTTTTGTCCTCGCAATATCCGACTTCAATCCATCTCTGTCCTTCCTGCCCGTAAAGATTATCTGTGCCTTTTCCAGGATTATTTGTTGCGCATATCCTTGTTATTCCGCTGTTGTAGAGCTGGGGGTCAATGAGCGAGTTTGCAGTTGATTCAACATTTGGATTAAGGAAGTTGTAAATGCTTGCATCGCCTGATATGCACGATGATTCAGATGTTATATCTGTCTTTGAAGCCTGCTCTGAAAGATACTGCTCATTCACATAGTTCAATGCGAAGTCTGTGGAAACTTCCTTAAATCCGCAGACTGGTGGCTGGCCATTCACAACAATGCACATTTGTGAATATCCTGAAGATGCTGTGAAGTCAGGGGTGTTTGTGGCATAATCTCCTGCAGATATATATCCTGATGCAACAATCCTATTTATGGAGGTATCCTGATAATAGGAACTGCCAGGAACTCCCTTGAGATAAACGCTATAATATGCTCCTGAATCTTTCCCTGCATAAATATGGTAGAACACTTTATACTGCGAGGTTGGAGGATTTGTCTGTGTTGTGAATGGAATCTCATCAAACCTTCCTGTAAATTGAGGAGGTGAGTCTGGCTGCGTAAGCGTATTCAAAAGATTTCCTCCGCTTGGGTAAACAGCAGAAACATAACTTCTGCAAATTGGTGTCCCTGCTTCTTCAAGTGATCTTGCCTTGAATGCTGTAAAGGAATTTGCCGCATAATATTGCGTGAAATAACCGACAGACTTCTCTGCATTTGACCATGCATTCTGCACGCTGAGGTATTCTCCGCCCCCATGAACATTTTGTCCCAAAAGCGAACTTATTATTTTTGGAACAGCCACCTGCGCTATTGGCAGTCCCTGCTTCCAAAAGAACTCGCAGGTATAGACGCTGTTTATCTCGTCGCATATTCCTGTTGTTTTTCCTGTGTCAAGGTTTTCCTGAAGGCAGTCTCTGTATGAAGTGAGAACAGAGTTCCAGGAATCCACTCCTGCCTGTATTCCTGTCAGGCAAACAGGCATCACAATCCCCTCTCTTGCATTTGGAAGGCAAAGCGCAATGCTTCCCACAATTCCTGACTGAATGACGTCTCTAACAGGATATTGACCACCAAGATCACATCTGGATGAAGGGCATATCACAGGATCACACACATTGAAAAGAATTTGGCATTGGCTTGGCGACATGAAATCCTCGCACTGCATTTCAGGAAGGTCTGATGCAGGATTTCCGACATCATAGGATTTTCCCCCAATTGTAACCTTGTCCACGCCGTCTTTGTATGCTCTCTGTGCACTTTCTATTGCATTAACAGCCTTGTCAACAAGACTGTTTGTCTCTGATGTTGACAGCCCGTAAAACTGGTTGAATGTCTGTCTTTGGGCAAGGTTTATCATCTGGCATGTATCATCTCCTCCTGACAAAAAGCTTTCCTTTCCGTCAGCACCAACATTGCAAAGGTAAAAGCTTGCAGCTCTTCCTGAGGCATCATACGAGCCGATGTTTCCAAGTATTGGAAGAGTCTGCCTTATTCCTGCATACCAGCCCTTGTCAGCGTCAAATGGAACTATTGCAGGATATCCTTTGTATGGCTCTGTCTCATAATATCTTATTTCAGGATTTGTATATTTGTTGTTGTAAGTGCTTGAATCAAACTTTTCAAACACAACGCCTCCTTTAAGCTCATCAGGGAGTGCGGAATCATCCATAAGCACTCTGGTATTGGCATTATAAACCTGGAATATTCCATCAACTCTTTTGACAGGAAGCTGCTTTTCGCTTCCGCTACCATCAAGAACAACAATATATTTCTCTGCCAGGTTTGTTTGCACAACAGCCACAGGTTCATTGTCTGCGATTCCTGAAATGAAAATTCCTGATTTTATATCACTATAGACTATTCCAGTATAGGGGAAGCTTCTCGTCTTTCCTATTTCAAGGAACCCTATCTTACTTTGGTCAATCTTAAGGGTGTTCGCTAGGTTTTGGGCTTCAACAGCCCCCTCTGAATTTGCATGTATTTCCGAAGCGATTGCATAAAGCCTTGCCTTTGCTGCCTTGTCATTTGGATTTTTCTTGACAGCATTTGCATAAAATTCCAGCTCTCGCAAATCATTAAGCTCATAGTTTTTCTGAGATTTCCAGGTATTGTATGAAATCTCTGTCTTCAAATCCTCAATGCTTATTGGATTTTGGTCGTTTGCATCTACTATATTTCCAAAAGAGGTAAGCGCGTTTTCAACTCTTGGTGAATATTTCTCAATAAGCTTGCCTGTGTCAATAGTATCCGATGAGAAAAGCCCGTTGGATGTGGTTATTCCCTCCTGCAGACTCTCAAATTGAGCATCCTGCGCATTTATGATTTGCAGATAGCTGTTTACCTGCGCGTCTATTTCCTCAGAATTTGATGACAGGCAATCATGTTGTGAGGAATAATCTCCTTTCCTTACAAGTTCATCACATTGGTCATACCATCCTCCTGCATCTCTCATTACTTTTGTCCTTGCTATTCCCTCTCCTCCAAGGTTGGCAAAGAAATTCTGCACAGTGAACAAACCTTCTGTGGCAAGACATGCTGTCTTCAGTCCCTGCACAACTTTCCCAAGATTACCTGAAATCTTGTCCCACTTTTCTATTGTGGAATTAAGGCTGTTGATTCTTTCCTGTGTTTTTTCAGGGGAAAGTTTTATTCCTCTTTTCTCTATGCCTATCTTGAA
>CAYVSB010000030.1:0-7164 GCA_964452855.1 Candidatus Woesearchaeota archaeon | reverse complement strand
TGATGTTCGTTCCTCAAACTCTGGCGTGAACAAGAAATTCATCCAGCTTGCCCAAGAAATAGCTGTTGCTTCCAAGCCTGTTGATATTCAAATAGAGCTGAAGAACAAGGTTAATGTTGGAAGAGGCAAAGACCAGGTTATTGTTCCACATGGGATGCGGGCTGGCTTGAAAACTGCAAGAATAACCTCAAATGTGAAAGTTGATAGGAACCTTGACAAAGTGCTGAATGATGATATTAAAGCCTCGCAGGCAATAAAGACACTTTACAAGAATAATTTTGACGAGTATTTGCTTAGCAAGATTTTGAGCATTGGTGTTTTAGGATTGAAGAAGGCAAGAAAGCTTGTGCCAACGCGCTGGTCAATTACAGCAACAGATGATTCCATAGGAAAGCAGATTCTTGAGAAAGTAAAGACTTACAGATGGATTGAGAATTATGAAATGTTTTACGGAAGCTTTTTGGGAAACAATTATCTCATAATGCTTTTTCCATCTGTCTGGAGTTATGAGCTGTTTGAATTGTACCTTCCTGGTTCGTCATGGAATCCCTCAAAAGAAATAAAGGCTTCAACGGATTTGGAATTTTATGACGGAAGAAAAGAGTATGCAACAGCGACTGCAGGAGGATATTATGCCTCAAGGCTTCCGATAATACAATATCTGGATAGCATAAAAAGGCAAGCCAGTGTTCTTGTTATAAGAATTGAAACACCGAGTTATTGGGCTGCACTGGGCGTGTGGGTGGTTCGTGAATCAGTAAGAAAGGCGCTTGCAAACAGGAAGCTTGAATTCACAAAAATTGACGAGCTGCTTGAAAGCTCAAGAAAAGTTGGAATGATTAAGTTTGGTTTTGATGATTCCGACATCCTGAAAAAGAGCCGTTTGCTTGAAAAAATAAGAACGCAGAGGAGCTTGGGGGATTGGGGTTAGGAAGAACTATTTTACAGTACAATCTTTCCAAAACTCTTCTATTATATCTTTTGCTTCTTGACCAGATTTAACCAAAACGTCTTTAGCATTTTTGAAGTGCGAATTTTCCAAATAATCCTTTTCTTTTCTTGCAGAAGTCATAATTATTGATTTTTTCTTTGGATAATCTTTCATTATGTGAATGGCATATTTGACTATCAGTTCTATTTCATCATTTATACTATCCAAACTTTCTTCTTCCATATCATAAAAAGAGGATCTTAAAAGAGATCTTGGCATCTTTACATTGTTCACTAAAATTTTATTAAAAACTTTTTTTGGAAGAATATTAAAATTCCTTTTGAATCCTTTTGCTCTGTCGTTGATATACATCAATTTTCTAAGCAGAATATAATCCTTCTTTATTTCAACCTCATAGAAGTCCTCATCAAATATTAATCTTACACCAAAATCCACCGAAGGCATTTTATCCTAAAACGGCATCTTTGATGAAGTCATCATCTACCAGCTTGACATCAATTATTCTTGGGTCCGAATCAATTGATTTAGAGATGAATAAAAAATCATCATCATCAGTTGCAAAAATTTTAGTTTTCAAGGCAATATTATCAAACTTAACAGTAGAAAAACGAATAAAATCCTTAACATCACTTGCCAAGTCTATTGAGTTAATAATAGTTGCCATAAGAAAACCTCCTTTTCATACTTTATAAATATTATTGAGATATATAAAGATTATCCTTTTCTTCAATTTAATTTTAACCTTTGTTTCCAGTGGATCCTTCCATTTCCTTCCTCTTTCTGTATTCCTCAAGCCTTTGCTTGTTTGTTTCGCAGTTGTTGTTGAAGCAGAAAATCCAAGGGCGCTTTCCTTTTTGCAGAGACATTAATAGGGGAAAACCGCATTTTTCGCACAACTTTTCTGGGTCAAGCTTTTTCACCATTCCGAAAGGCGGCAGGGAGAATGTTGTCTTGCACTCCGGATATGCATTGCAGGCTATGAAAAATCTCCTGTTTTTTCTTGAGTATGTTATGGCGAGGCTGCCTTTATTACATTGTGGACAGACCATTATCTTGCTTCTTTCCTTTTGGTTTGCTTGCTCTTCCATGTTTGCTTCAACAAGCTCCTCGCCAATATTTTTCTCCTCTTTGCTGAATTGTTCAAGTATTTTTTTAATTATTTCCTTTGCCTCGTTTTTTATTTTCTCTTCTTTTTCAGGAAGGCTTTTTTTTGAACTGAGAAGAGACTCCATTTCTTTCTCAAAGTTTCTTGTAAGATTTTCATCTATTATGATTGGGGAATATTTTTCAAGAGTTGAAATTAAGGACATTCCTAAAGGTGTTGCTTCAATGCTTTTTTCCCTTACATAGCCCCTGTCGTAAAGGGTTTCAATGATGGCTGCCCTTGTTGCCTTTGTTCCAAGGTTTCTTTTTTCCAGCTCTGAGATAATTGATGCCTGGGAAAACCTTTTTGGAGGCTGGGTTTCTTTTTCCTCTGTTCGGGAACTTGCGATTTTAATATTGCCATTTGCATCAGGAATTGATTTTTCTGTTATCTTTGCAGGATAAACAGCTGTCCAGCCTTTTTCCTGAACAGAGCTTCCTCTTGCGCTGAATGTTAGGTTGTTAACTTCTGCCTTTATTGTTTTGTTGTTTACAATTGCATCGGCGCAGAAAAGGGAAATGAATCTTTTTGCTATAAGATTGTAGATTTTTGCCTCATCACCTTCCAGAGATTGGCGGTTTCCTGTGGGATATATTGATGGATGTGCAGGATCTGTCTTTTTTCCCTCTATGGGAGCATCTCTTTTTACATATTGCTCTGCATTAAATTCTTTTGCAAGCTTTTGCAGTATTGGCATATAACCTATTGCAGGAGGAAGCTTTTGCGAGCTGGTTCTTGGGTAGGAAATAAGACCTGCAAGGTAAAGCGACTGCGCAGCCCTTAATGTGTTTGTGGGTGTTATTCCATGAAATGCATATGCCTCTGTTTGTAGAGCTGTCAAGTTGAAGGGAGGGTTTGGAGGAATTGTTTGGGTTGTTTTTGAAGTTGAAACCTGGGCTGTTTTTCCTGCCAGATTTTCAAAGTTTTTCAGAAACTCTTTTTTGTAGACGTCTTTTGTGAATTTAAGCTCTATTTTTGGCTTTTCAAGAGTGATGAATGCCTGCCAGTATGGCTCTGGCTTGAATTTTTGAATTTCCCTTTCTTTTTTCACAAGAAGATTAAGTGAAGGACCCTGAACCCTTCCTATTGACATTATCTTGAATTTTCCTGTTGATTTTATTGCGTTCATCAAAGCTCTGCTTAGGTTTATTCCGTAAAACCAGTCAAGATAATGCCTTGTCTCGCCTGCCATTGCCTGACCCCAGTTTAAGCTTGGGGATTTTTCCTCATATGCCTTGTTTAGTTCTAAGTCAGTAAGGGTTGAGAATTTCATTCGTGATGCGTCAGTTTGTCCGCATATAAAACGAACAATATTAAGTCCTATTACTTCTCCCTCATTGTCATAGTCTGTTGCGATTGTTATGCTTCCTGCTTGCTTGGCAAGCCTGGCAAGAACATCATAGTATCTTTTTGTAAAATCTTTTTTTAATGCCATGTAATTAGGAACCCATCCAATGTCAAAAACAGGAACTTCTGCGCCTGGAGAGTTTTGCCTTAGGGTGAACAGGTGACCAACAGCGCAGGCGACAATTATATTATTCTTTGCATTTTTTCTTTCAACTTCGTAATATGAAACTCCGCCTGCATTCCTTTGAGTTGCAGAGCCAAGTGCAGAAGCAATTTTCAGGGCTGCCTGCGGCTTTTCTGTTATTATCAACTCATATCCCTTTTCCTTAAGGGAAATCTTTTCCAGTTCAAATTTTTTGAAAGATTTCTTGAAAACTGGTTTTTTTCCTGCAGCCTTCTTTTTCCTTGAAATTTTTGGCTTGCCATTTGCCCTGCTTACCCTGGTTTTTTTCCTGTAAGTTAAAATGTCCTCTTCTGGCTGTGCAACAGGCTTTTCAACGCTTCTTATTACGCTTGGAACAGGAGCCTGCTTTTCAAGTTTTTCAGTTGTTCTTTTTATGTCTTCAGGGCTTACAGGAAAGTATTCCTCTGCTGTCCTTTCAGCAACTGACTTCTCTTTTGCTTTTTTTGGCATGTATATTCAAGGAAACCAGAGTTTTATAAATTTTGGGAAGCTGGTTTTTGAATAATCTCAAATCTCAAAAATCCATTTGTTTTTAGGAAGTTGTTTTGCCAACCTTAGTTTTTCCAAGGCTATATTCCTTATTATTGGTCTGTGATAGTATATCCATCTTGATTCCTCATCAAGTTTTTCATGCAATTTGCTTCCAATTGTATGTGAATCAAATTCCGAACGATATTTCATAGAGCCAACCATATTCCCGTCTTTATCCTTATACTTTGGAAGGTCATGCAAAAGTTCATGAAGCAATGTTTTAACCTGTTCTTCTTCGCTTCCAATAGCGCCTATCCAATAATCTTTTCTGCCTCCGTTAAGACCTTCTTCAGCTGGCTTAGTGGAGAAAAACTTTATTTGTTGAGGTTCAAGCTTTTCCACAAGGTCTTTTATTCCCATTTTGTTATATCTCAAAAATCATTTCTTTTTTGCTGACGTTTATGACTCTCGTGTTTCCTATTGTTTCCCCCATGCCAGATGCCGCCTTCCAGAGATATTTTAGCAAAGGTTAGGTCTCCTGCAAGTATCACAACATCAACGTTCTCCCTCACAGCTTTATCGGCAAGCTTTCTTGCCAAACTGGTGTTTCCGTGGATATCTCCTATTGCAAGGATTTTTGTTGTTTTGGACATTTTAACTTAGAAATATTTGGGCTTTTAAGCTTTTATAATTTTTTTAAACGCTTATGAAATGAATTTTCTAAACATTTAAATCAATTTACATTAAGAAAAACTTTTGAAAACATAACTTCCAAAAGATTTAAAAGGAAGGTACTTCCAGGATATATACATTAAAATATCCATATCAAAATGAAAGATAACTTTGATATCTTTTTCAGGAGAAAGCCGGCATTAATGCTTGTTTCCTTGAAAAAGAATGTAAGGATGAGGTATGGGAGTATCTTGGCTAAGGAAGTGGACTGCACGTACAGTCACGCAGTCAAGATTTTGCAGACGCTTGAAGAGCTTAGATTGGTAGAGTTTGAAAAAAAGGGGCGAATCAAACTGATTAAGCTGACCAAGAAAGGCAGAAATGTCGCGGATGCAATAGAAAATATACAGAATCTGATAAGATAGACTGGATTTACTCTCGCCCCTGAATGACCCTGAATGAAAAAGGGAAAAGTGATAGCCATAAAACGCTAATTGCAATTAATGACTATCATAATTTTCTGATGATTTAAGGGATAATTATTTAAATTTCTATATTTTAGCTATTCTAATAAAAGATGGTGTTGCAGTACAAGCCGAAGTCAGAAACCATATGGAAGAAATACCCTGGTAAGGACAAGCTGAAATTATCAGTCTCAAAATACGATTTCAGGCTTCTGAATGAGGCAAAGACAAAAACCCTTGTTCCCAAAGGATCTTATGAGAAAGTAATGAAGAGATTTCGGGCTATTGAGTTTTTCAAGCACAAATCTTAACAGATTTGTTCATTCATTCGCCAAAAAATTGTCAAATGAAAGCACAGATAACCCCCTAAATAAAAAGGCTAAATCACTTATTATCCTATCAATGAAATTTTTATCAAGTGTAATGGGGCTATTAAATAAATGCTAATTAAAATTTTGTATTATCTATTTGGCTTAAAATTTGGATTTGAAGTAGAATATCAACTTTAGATGATAGCAAAATGGCCCCGATGGGATTTGAACCCACGACACCTGGATTAAGAGTCCAGTGCTCTACCAGGCTGAGCTACGGAGCCATTAATAAATAATCTATGGAAGGTTTAAAAAAGTTTATTTTCAGGGGTTTTAGGCAGAGGCGAACAATATCTCTGCATTGAACATTCTTCTGCTGAATTCAAGAGAGGGATTGGACGTCTTGCTCTCAAAAATCACAAGGTCAAGTCCTTCCCAGAATAGAAACCAGCTTGCAGGTTCAAGAAGAATTGTCAGGAAGCTGGCAATAAGCGTTCCGTCCTGAAATTTGAAGAAAAAATAGGTTGCTATTATCATGAGCACAATTCCGGTTATTGTGAAAAACCACCCTTTTTTAAGTATTTTCTTTTGTTCTTTTTCAAGAATATTGTGCCTGTCTTTGAAATGTTTTCTGAGCCTGTTTGTTATTTCTGTCTCTTCCCTAGGATTTCGCTCTTTTTTTGGAAGAGTTATCACGAAACTTATTTTATCCGTGTTCCTTGATATAACCGCCCTTTTTGCCTCTGAGAGGAAGTCCTCGGAAAAACCTCTCACAGGGAAAGGTCTTGGGTCAAAGTCAGAAAAAATATCATTATAACTTCCTATTTCAAACTCCACAACAGGGCTTTCCTCAAGGGAAAGATCCTCATCAATCACATCTTTTCTCATGGACATACATGGATTTAATGTTTAAAAAAGTAATTGGAGATAGATTTTTTAATCCTGTTACACTGCTTTTATTATGGCACTTAAATTTTGCCCTAAATGCGGGGATCTTCTTATTCCAGAGAGAAAAGGAGAGAAATTCTACGCATCCTGCCAGAAATGCGGTTTTTCAAAACAGGTGAAAAAGCTGAAGGAAAGGGAAAACCTTGAGCCAAAGAAAAAAGCAGGCGGGATTGATGTTGTCAGCAATGAGAGTCCGCTCGCGACATACAAGCACAAATGTTCAAAGTGCGGGTATGGGAAAGCTCAGATAATTGACATGGGGGTCTTTTATTCTGATGAAGATAACCTTATACTTCTGAAATGCGGGAAGTGCGGATATTCCGAAAGAATCGGGAGAAAAACGAGCTGAATGCTTTTCCTTATCTATACTGCCGCCAGGTGGTCTCGCATTTGGTACACTTGAAGAATTTTGTTTCTGCCTCGTCGCCTGCCCTTGTCTGAACTGTCCAGAAATATGCCTTTTCATTACCACATTCCCTGCATTTTTCCTCAACTATTGGAAGAGTTCCTGCCTCTTTTTGTGAAACCACAACAACCTCTGACTTTCCCTTTGTTTTTTCAGAAGTGATTATCTTCATCTTTTCCTTTGATGAGTAATTGCACCTTGGGCATCCTGTGTTTTTCTTTTTCTTTACAAGCACAGCACCGCATTTGGGACAAAATTCCATTTT
>CAYVSB010000029.1:0-7319 GCA_964452855.1 Candidatus Woesearchaeota archaeon | reverse complement strand
ATTGTAAGGGTGAACAACAATTCCCCTGTGCTTGCTATCTTCAGGTTTTGGTTTTTCATACTTAAAATGAAAGCCCTCATAGAAAAAGTCCCCAATATTCTGCCCTTCAAGAACAATGCTTCCTCTTTTTGTTGCGCAAAGGCTTGCATCTTTAAGTAGCATGTAGGCTATGTCAGACGCTTTTGAACGGCGATCAAGCCAGTTTAAATGGTAAACAAAAGCACATCCGAATTTTTCCTCGCTTCCAATCATATGCATAAGGTCTTTTATTTCTTTTTTTTGCCCCCTGCCATGTTTTTCCATAAGCTCATTGTTAGCCCTTCTTATTAACTCTTCATTGTTTCCCATTTGCAAGCAAGAATTGTCAACTCCCTTTAATAAGATTTCGCCGCGGAAGTCATATGGTCTTTTGCCTTTTTTCTCAGGCTTCCTGGAGAATTATAAATTATTGTCTTATTTGTCTTCAAAGGCGGAAAAATTTCCCTGTAAGATGAACTCGACCATCCCAAAATTTCCGATGATAGCAGCAAACCATCTGGAGTGTATCTCCTTGTTTCCTGAATATATTCTTTTGCCCCTTTTTCCTTGTTTAAAATTTTTGTCCTGTCTTCTGTTATTTTTATTCCATTGCCGGTTACAAGGTAGGCAATTTTATGATTCCCAAAATCATCTAATGTTTCTGTAAAATCTCTCTTTTTCCTTATCTCTTCAAGCTTCTTTTGCGGAAGCTTTCTTCCGAGAATTATTTTTAATAAGTCTTTCATTTTCCTTTGTTTCTCTCCTTTAAAATAAAAAAGGGGAAGTTAAATTAAAAAAATAAAAAAATAAAAAGTAAATTTAGTAGTAACTTTCCCCGAAGTCTTCTGATTTCTGAGGTTTCTTTCCCATTAGCACGATAAGCACAACGAGCAATACCGCAAAGATTATTGCGAGTATCACTGTAAGCACTATTACTGTGCCTGATGTTCCTGAGCTCTCAACTGTCTTTGTAAGTGAGGCAGTGGAAACAAGTTCCCCGTTCATGGAGAACACATCAACCTTGTAGTTGTATGTTCCCTCATTGCTTCCTGTTACGGAAACGTCAACTGTTCTGCTGGAACCAGCAGGAACAGCAACAACGTTCTGACTTATGCTTACTGCAAGATCTGTTGATGGCTTTGGAACAAGCCTGTAGACAACAACGTCATTGGTAGGGTTGACAATCAGTATGCTGTCGCCTGAAACTATAACGTTTCCGGCTGAAAAGTCATTCAAAATTGTCACGCTTGCAACGCCGCTTGTCTGTGTGTCGCCGTTTGAAGCAACAACTTCAAGTGCGTATGCTCCTGCCTTTGCGCTGTATGGAATTTCTAGGTATAGTCTTCCTGATACAGTGTCTGTGTCGTCTTCGCTTTTGTCCTCAATAGCAACCAAGTCCCCAAGATAAACTGTCCTTGAAAGGCCGAGTGCGGGTATCTTTGCAGTCACATATGTGTCGTCAAGGCTGTTGTAGCCAACGTTCTTGATAACAACATCAACCGGAACGCTCATTCCGGCCTTTATTGTGCCTGTTGATACTGAAAGGATTTGAAGGCTGTAGGATTCCCTCTGGACATTCAATGTGATGTCTGGAAGGACTGTCCTGTGGTCTTTTCCTGAAATTTCCATTTCAAGAACAAGATCATCGCTTACTTCCTTGAGACCTGCAGGAACCTGGATAGACAATGTTTTTGTGTATCTGTTTCCGCTTTCTATGTCAAAGAAGCTTGTTTCAGCGCTTGTATCTCCCTTTCTTCCGTTAAGTACAGCTTCCACAGTCACGTCAGTGTCATTGACAAGAGAAGTGAAGGAAATCTCCACATTTATCCTGTCATTTTCAACAACGCTTACAGTGTATGTTGCGGATGTTGCAACTTCCCCGTTAACTTTGACAGTATAGTCAGTTGTTATCTGGGCAGCGCTCACACCTGCAGCTAGGTACATTACGGCTGCTATTGCGAGAATTGAAACCAAAATTTGTTTGGTGTTCATATATTTTTTTAAAGTTTAATTGCACAGAAACTTAGTTTCTGTTATAATTTTTAGGTCTATGGACATTTATAAACTTTGCTGTGACAACAAAACATTGTAATTATATAATGCTCAATTAGTCACTGAATGTTAGAACAATTGGTGAACAATCTGATTATTATGCAGATTAGCAATCAAGGACTCACAAGCTTTATCTTTGTGTCTGTTGTTGCGAAATTCTTTGCGATTATTTCCCTGCAGCCAGCTTCCTCTGCTGCTGTTGCAATTGCCTGAGTAAGTGTTCCGTCAATTGCAATTGCATAAATTCCCTCAAGCTTCTTTAATGAACCTGCAAGGCTTTTCATAGAAACAGTTTTTATCTCTTTTAATTCCTTGTCAAGTATTATTCCTTTTTCACTTCCTGCATTTTCTTTGAATATCTCTTTGAGCTTTTTTTCATTCTGACTATTGTCTTCTTTTGGAGTCTCTCTTTTTTCAGGAGCTGCTTGCGGTTTGTAGTTCCCCCGGGAGGGATATCTCATTCGGGATAAAAATTCCCCTACAGAAACTTTTTTCCTCAAATTCATCAATATCTCCTTTCCGGTCAATTCCTCAACTTCTTTTCCGTCAGGTGCCATTGCCACATATCTTACTCTTGCGTTGTCAAGCACATTCTTCACTATGAGCTCTCCTCCCCTGTCTCCGTCAACAAAAAGCGTAAGCTCTTTTTCCCTGCTTAGCTGCTTTATTGAGTCAGGGAGTTTTGTCCCGTTCATGGCTACTACATTCTTGACTCCGTTTCTTATGAGGTTAAGGACATCTGCCCTTCCCTCAACAACAATAATCTCTGTGTCAGACAGGTCTCCTGCAGGAAGTTTTTCATCTCCGTATTCTGTCATCTCTGCTTCTCTGGCAGAATCCTTTATCTGGTTGGAGATTTCCCTTGAATCAGTTGAACCTTTGATTTCGCCCATGAGCTTCTTTGCCCTTTCTATTATATAGTCCCTTTTGCTTCCCCTTACATCTTCTATTCTCTCAACTTCTATCTGGGCATCGCTTGGTCCTATTCTTTCTATTGTTTCAACAGCTGCTGCAATAAGCGTGGTCTCTGACTGGTCAAGCGCAGTTGGAATCTTTATTGAGCCTGTGGTCTTCTTGTCGTTCCTTTGCAATTCAACCTCTATCCTTCCTATTTTTCCTTCTTTCTGGAGGTCTCTCATCTCAAGATCGTTTCCAAGAAGCCCCTCTGTTTGTCCAAATAGAGCTCCGATTACGTCAGGCTTTTCCAAGGCGCCTTCTGCCGAGAAATTTGCATGTATCATGTACTTTATGGATACCGGGCTTATTTTTGCCATTTTTTTCTCCTTAATTGTTTAATTGCTTGAAATCTATGATTTCGAAGAAATACGCTGGACTGAAACTGAATCTATAAATCCAGTTCTTTTCCTTACTTACCGCTTACACAAGTTGGCATAAAATGCCAAATGAATGTGATGTGAGTGAATAATTGAAATCCAATATATTTCTCTGGAAATTACAGCAGACACGGATTTTTAAGGTTTTCCTTTTCATGAGCCGTTGTTGAAATAATCATCAATTATTGCCCTTACATCATCCCATAATTCCATTTCCTTCGGTCTTCTGCCACCCATCTCCCATTCAGGGGAAAGAGGAAATCTAAGCCCTGCAAGCTTTGATTCATTCTTTTTTGAATACATTTGAAAAGGGATAAATTTCAAAGACTTTTCCTTATGGCTTATTGAACCGCCCAATACCTTGGACTTCATGGAAAGAGAATAATTAATATCCGCAGGCAATTTTGTGGCTATGTATTTTACCAACTCGCCTGTCTGTTCAAGCGTAAGTCCCCATGGAAAATTTATTGATGATCTCTTTACAATTTCATCAAGCATGATATATGATGTCCTTACTTTTATTTAAAGATTTGCGTGGCATTGAGATTTAATTGTTCAGGACTTTCCCTTCAGCGCATTAAATTCCCTGAACTTGCCAAGCTTTTCATACAGTTCAAGGAGCTTTGGCTTTACCTGGGCTTTTTCAGCCTCTGACTGCGATAATGAATAAAGCTTTTCATACATCTTCAGCGCGTTGTTTCTTCTCAGTCCTTTTTCATGCGCCTCTGCCTGCCTCTTATAGAACTGCTTTACATTGAATGTTATGTCATTTTTCTCAAAGGTGTTTGCTTCTTTCATGGCCTTGTCAACAGCATAATCCGCATCCCTTATGCTTCCTGCTCTTATGTATAGTTCAGCTTCCTTTAGATGCGCCTTTATCTTGTCTGAAAAGGGTGTTGACAGGAGAGCAATATTGTTGAATATTTTTCCTGCTTCCCCGAACATGAAGTTTTTTTCATAAAGAAATGCTATTTTCGTCATCACAAACTTCCTTATGTCTGTCGGAATATCTTCTTTCAGGAAAGCAGAAAGATGGTCTATCTGGACAAAATCTCCCTGGTTTGCAATTTCTTTTTCAATCTCAGCCTTTGACATTCCTCTTTTTAGCATTAAATACCTATAAAATGCCAATATTTAAGGATTATTGGGGTAGTTTTCAAGGCAAGTTTAGTTGTTACTGCTTAGATATGACAATAAAGCAAGATTTATAAAGTGGGATTTATAGGGTTATTTATGACAAACTCAGAAAACATTGAAGCGCTTGTTGAAAAATATGAAGGGGAAATTAAGCAAATCCGTTCTGTTTATGAAGAGGTTACTGATTCTCACTTCAACCACATAGTTGCAAATTCATTTGGCCCGATGAAGCTTGCCGTTAGATTTATTAAAAAATATCAGGACAAGGGAGACTTGGTGAAGCTTAGTGAAGGAGAGGCAATTATTTTGAGAAATTCAGCCCCTTGGGAATATTATGTGGGTTTGATAAAGTCCAATGAGGAAGTCAGGGATTTGGAAATGAAAACAAGGAATGGCTATTTTGGGGAATTTGGTTATAATCCCGTAGAACATATTGAAAAATTGAAAGGGAGAGAGGAGTTGAAGTAAAATGACAAAAACACTGAAAGAAATAATTGATGGAGAAATAGTATCATCCAAAAAAGAATATGGGGAAAGATGGATGGCTGAATATTTCAACAATCTCTGCGGAAAGCTTCCAGGGGGCTATCTAAGAAAAGGTGTGAAGGATTTTCCTAAAATGGGGAACTCCAAGATATGGAATGATGACTCAAGTGAAGTTTTGAAAAAGCAGACTTTAAATGAATTTTACAGGACTATTGATTCTGTGATAGTCAGCATGGGGGTAAACCCTGATGAGATTGCCCAATCTCAGGAAAAAGCAGACTTTACAAAAAAATATTTTGAGATTTCAAAAGTAATTGATCTTGTTGAATTCACAATTAAAATGCGGGAAATTGGCTACAAGCATTACCCTGACTTGGTGGCATAAGTAAATGGGAAACTATAAAGAAAACTTAGAGGAAGCAGTAAGAAAATATCAACCAGATGTAGAAAATTTATTTGGTGTTTCTCTGGGAAATATAACTTGCAGACCTTTCGAGACATCTAATAAAAATCCAAAAAACAAATTGTATAATTTTATTTTCAGAAATCTTTTTAATGATGATCAAGAGAAAAAATCTTCTAAACTCAAATATGCCCATGTAAATTCTAGATACTCTGGGTTAATTGAATACAATTCCTCGCCAGAATTAGATTCTTTGCCAAAGTTTTCAGCAGAGTACACTGCAGTTCATGAGATGTCTCATTTAGCTGATTTTAAAGTTTCGCCTCCAGGTTATTTTCCAGTAAGGTCTCCGTCTGTCAATGAATTAATTGCCAATTATGCTGCTCATAAAATCTTAGACTTGTTTGAAAGCCAAGAAGCATTGGGGGGGGAATATAGAGCAGAAAGAACTGATGCAATTTTTTTAAAGTCACGTTTGGATAAATTTAAAGTGAGCTTTAAAGATTATATTAAAAATTTCAACAGACTTGAAAATATATGGGAAGATTTCGGAGAAATAAAAATATAAGGCAATAAACTTTCTTAAAAATACGAAAGAAAAACTCTAATTACTTCTTCTCTGTTATCTCAGTGCAAAGACCTGCAGCAACTGTTGAGCCTGCATCCCTTACTGCGAACCTGCTCATATATGGGTTGTTCTTGTTTGTGTCAAGGCATAGGTTTCCCTGAGGCCTTATCTTTACCTTTGCAGTATCCCCATTCTTAAGGAAGTCAGGATGATCCTTTACAGATTCCCCTGTCCTTGGATCTATCTGAGAGATAAGTTCTGTAAACTGGCAAGGAACCTGCGCTGTGTGAACATGGAATACAGGTGTGTATCCCTTTGTCAATACAGTTGGGTGGTTTATGACAGTAATTGTTGCTATGAATTCCTTTACTACAGGAAGTGGCTTTGCAGCGTCGCAAACAACATCTCCCCTTGCAATGTCCTTCTTTCCAACTCCTCTTATGTTTATTCCGACATTGTCTCCTGCTTCTGCGCTTGGAAGAGTTTCATGGTGCATTTCTATTGTCTTTACTTCCCCATCTATTCCATCCCCGGTTCTTCCTGGAAGAACCTTAACCTTCATTCCCTGCTTCATTATTCCTGTTTCAATCTTTCCGACAGGCACAGTGCCTATTCCAGTGATTTCATAAACATCCTGCACAGGCATTGTCATTGGAAGATTTGTAGGCAACTCAGGTGTTGGGAACTGGTCAAACTGCTCAAGAACAGTTGGTCCCTTGTACCATGGCATGTTTGAGGATTTCTTTGCAACGTTGTCTCCCTTTAGTCCTGAAACTGCGAGGAAGGCTGTTGCTTCGGGCTTTATTCCAACACCCTGAAGGAGCTTTCCAATGTCCTCCTTAACTTTGTTGAACTTTGCTTCGTTGTATTCAAGAGCGTCCATCTTGTTGATTATTATTGCAATATTCTTTACTCCCATGGTTCTCAAAAGCCAAAGGTGCTCTGTAGTCTGTGGCTGGACTCCTGCAGGAGCTGCAATGACAAGGAATGCGCTGTCTGCCTGGCTTGCACCGGTAATCATATTCTTAACGAAGTCCCTGTGACCAGGAGCGTCAATTATTGTTATCTGGAATTTTTGTGTGAGAATTTTTCTGTAGGCAAGGTCAATTGTAACTCCCCTTTCCCTTTCCTCTTTAATCTTGTCCATAACGTATGCGAATTCAAATCCTTCCTTTCCGTGCTTCTCTGCCTCTTCCCTGAGCTTCTTCATTTCCTGTTCTGAGACAGCTCCTGTGTCGAAAAGAAGCCTTCCGACTACAGTTGATTTTCCAGCGTCAACGTGTCCTACAAAGACAACGTTCATGTTTGGTTTTTCTTTTGC
>CAYVSB010000028.1:0-7465 GCA_964452855.1 Candidatus Woesearchaeota archaeon | reverse complement strand
GGGAAGGAAGAGGAAGAGAAGCTTTCAAAAGGATAAAGTGCTACAACGGAATTCCGCCTGAATTTGACAAGGCAAAAAAAATAATTATTCCTGGAAATGAAAAGAAGAAATTTTCATTTGTAAAGGAGTTCACAAAACAAAACTAAAATGGAAAGAATAATAACATCGGGAAAGAATTTCACAAGCTCATTCGTTTCCTTCGGAGAATTAAAATGAACATAAAAATAATCACCTCAGGAAAAAGAAAGGAAGCTGTCGCAAAGTCAGTGATAGTCCCTGGAAACGGCAAAATAACAATAAACAAGAAAGACCGCAAGATTCTTCAGGAATTTGACAGACTCAGAATGGAAGAGCCGATAAAGATTTATGAAAAGATAACTGGGAAAATAGATATTGACGCAGACATTTCTGTAAGGGGAGGCGGCGATAAAAGTCAGGTAGAAGCTGCCAGGCTTGCCCTTGCAAAGGGAATGGTAAAATTTTCAAAGTCAAAGGAGCTTTCAAAGGCATTCCTTGCGTATGACAGGAATCTTCTTGTCGCTGATGTAAGGAGAAAAGAAGCATACAAGCCAGGGGACAGTAAAGCAAGAAGAAATAGGCAATCCTCTTTCAGATAAATACTGCCCAAGCGTGGTCAGCATAAATCAAGAAGGAATAGACAGACATCGTACAGGTAAAAAACATAAAATGATCAAAAAAATAACTGGAAGAAAATCAAAGATTTCAAATCATTCGCCAAAAAAGACAAATGAAAGAAAGGAAGCATGGATGAGAATTATTGTACTTATAGTCTCAGGAATAGTTCTCGGCGCATGGCAATATCTCATTATGGTTTTCGCAATAATAAATTTTGTTTATGCAATCTTTGCAAAGAAAAGAATAAAGGAGCTTGCCGAAATGAGCGAAACATGGAACACGCAACATTACACTTTCCAGAGATACATGATATTTGAGAGCAATTTCAGACCTTTCCCATTCACGAAGTTGCAGAAGAGCATCAGCAAGTTTGAATAATAATTTCTATTTAATCAGTATAAACCAGCCTTGAGTTTTCAAGGGAGGTTGAATAAATATGATTTGCAAGGGCATCTGCATGATAAACCACTGCAGGACAGCGTGGATGCTTTTCAAAATTATTTTTTGCAAAAGTATTCTTCTTTATGAAATTATCCACAACTATTGACTCTATCCCAAAATTTCCAAGGAATTCATCTGTTATTATTTTTCTGGACCCTTTCTGTAATCGCCCATCAAGGAAAACCTTAAGGCATTTTGAATAAATTTCATTTTCTTCCATATAACCCCTTATAAGAATAGGAACAATCGCAACAAGATTTTGATCGGAGTGTCTGTACTTTTCAGATGTTAAAAGAGAATATCTGTAATCTCTGCTTGTAGAATCAAGCCACTTTAAAGTTTCGGGATAATTTCTTGTGTTGGGAAAACTCTTTACAATAGAATCTTCCTGCAAAAAAGAAAAAGTGGCGACAATTATTTCACCCTTCGCAGTTCCTGCATGATTTGAGTCATCGCCCCCAACAATAAGAGTTTCAATCTCTTTTCTTGCCATCAAAAAAACAAAATAGATGCCTATAAAAATATTTATGAGATTAAAACTGCTATTCATCGTAAAACTGCCAAAAAAGAATATCCACTTACAAGAATAATGATATTTATGATTAATCCATATATTATCAGTGCAAATCCAATCTATTCCAGATTTATTTTATACCCAATCCCTCAAGCTTGTCCTGGACATGATTGAAAATGGTTGTTGAAATTATCGGCTTATGGTTTCCAGAATGAATCTGGTTGTTGAACTTTACTTTTCCTATGTAAGTGAAGTTCTTCAGGATTTTTTTAAGCCCATTGACAGATAGCTTGTGCTTCTGGGCAACCTGACGCAGGCTTGCCTGTCCATCAAGGAATTCATTGTAGATTTCTTCCACTTCTAAAAAATTTTGCGCTGGAATAAGCATTTTTTTGTCCATGACATATCCGAAAGGGGGGCGGGACATCAATTCTCCCTTTGAAGCTCCTTCAGCCATCATTTTTTTCTGGTTCTCTGTTTTTGACTTTAATTCTGATTTAAGCGCATCCAGTTCCTTCCTTAACTTTTGGTTCTCTTTTTTAAGCTCATCTATTTCTGTCATTTTAAAGATTAAATTTTTTTATTTCATTGAAGAACTGGCTGTTGTTTTTGAAAAGAATTGTTTTCATTCCAAGCTTTTTTGCCGCATTCACATTTTCATGTTTGTCATCAACAAAAATAACTTCGGAAGGCATTGCATTAAGCTTTTTCAGGGCAATTTTATAAATTCTCGGATTTGGTTTTCTTTTTTTTACATCACACGAAAGAACAAGAAAATCAAAGAGCTTCCTGAGATTATATTTATTCAAAAGATATTTCTTGTGTGAAACATTTATATTTGATAATGCTACAATCTCATATTTTTTTCTGAGTTTTTTTGTCAGGGAAATTAGCTTCTTATTCGGCAAAAAAATAGTGTTCCAGATTTCATCAAATTTTCTTGGCTGAATGTTTTTTATTCCCAATGTTCTGGCTGCAACGCCCCAATATTTGGAGGAAGGTGCTCCCAAATCTGAAACGACTGAGAAGGCATTCCTTCTTCCATTTAGAGTTTCAAAGACCTCATTTGGTTTTGCATTTATAAGATCAGACATTTTTTTAGCAGCTATCATATGGTCATAAAAAATTATTACATTGCCTATGTCAAAAATAACAGCCTTGATTTTCCCTCTTTTTTGATCCATGTTATCATAGTTTGTAAAGGAACTTTTTAAGGTTTATTTTGCCATTGACAATAATCACGCCTTCTTTTTCCAGTATTGTCTTCTTCTTTTTTGTTCCGTGAGCAAATCCCCCTATTCTGCCATCGCTGTTTACCACCCTATGGCAAGGAACTTGCGGAGCATGGGGATTTTTGTTCATTGCAGTTCCTACCGCGCGATATGCCTTGCTGTGAAGCGCATGGGCAATAACCTTATATGTCGTGACCTTTCCCTTTGGAACTTTTCGTAAAATCTTATAGCATCTTTCATAAAATCCAGTTTTCATGGCCTTCATCACTCATGAAGAAATGTTAAGTTTTTATATTTACTTTTTCTTTTAAAAGAAGAAAAAAGAGATAAAAATGAATTCGATAATAATTCTTCTTGGAGCAATGCTGTGGCTTATTCTTGGATATAGGTTTTATGGAAGATTCATAGAAAAAAAACTCAAAATATCAGACAGAAACAAAACCCCTGCAATGAAGAGCAAGGACAGGATTGATTTTTCCCCTGCAAAAAAACCATTGCTGATAGGACATCACTTTGAGGCAATTGCAGGCGCTGGTCCAATAATAGGCCCTATTCTTGCTGTCAGCTATTTTGGATGGCTTCCTGTTGTCCTTTGGATTTCCATCGGTTCTGTTTTGATAGGCGCTATGCATGATTACACCAGCCTTATTGCTTCTGTCAGGAGCAAAGCCCAGGGAGTATCAAATATTGTAAAAAACACCCTGAATTCAAAAGCAGGAATTTTATTCGGGATAATGATAGTCATAACTCTTATACTTATAGTTACGGTTTTCAGCGTCTCATCAGCAGATGGAATTGCAAACAAAACAGAGCTGATAATTCCTCTTATTACAATAAATCTCGTGGCTGTGTTTTTCGGCTATGGGGTTGAAAAGCTCAGATGGAATTACAAAATCCTGACAGCAATATCCCTCGCCATAATAGCTTTCTCAGTCTGGGCAGGAATAGCTTTCCCTCTTAACCTTTCATTTCTCAGCCCTCTTCTTCTGAGAAATCTCATTATTACCCTAATTATGATTTATGCTGGAATTGCCTCAATTGTCCCTGTATGGATTCTTCTGAGACCAAGGGATTTTCTCAGCTCAATTTATCTTTTCCTTCTTTTGATTTTGGGACTGATAGGAATCCTTATTGTAAGGCCGGAGATTAACGCACCAGCATACATTTCAAATTCTGTTTTCCCATTCTGGCCAATTTTATTACAGTTGCATGCGGGGCCATATCAGGATTCCATGGCCTGGTTGCTTCAGGAACAACAAGCAAGCAACTTGCAAAGGAATCACATGGCAGGGCAGTTGGATATGGGGGAATGCTGCTTGAGGCAATGCTCGCTATTTTTGTTACAATTGTTGTTATTGCAGGAGTTGGATGGGGAACAGGCACTCTAAATTTCCAGGCAGAACTTGAGAAGGGATGGATTGTTCTTTTCTCATCAGGATACGGAAATATTCTCAGCCAGATAGGAATTCCGTTCCTGACTTTCGGCATTGCAAGCATAATAGGAGCCACAATGGTCAATCAATTTATCCTTACAACAGTGGATTCTTCTGCGAGAATCGGGAGATTCATAATCACAGAGAATCTTATTCAGGGGCTGAAAAAAAGAAAAATTCTTGCAACCCTTATGATTCTGGTTCCTGCCTGGCTTCTTGCAATCACCAACACTTATGAAGAATTATGGAAGCTTTTCGGAAGCTCAAACCAGCTGATTGCCGCAATTACAATGATAGCAGTCTCTGCCTTTTTCATGAACAGGAAAATAAAAATAAAATTCATCGCAATCCCTGCATTTTTGATACTGATAACAACGCTTTCAGCCCTACTTTATTTGACATTCAGGACAGGGGGGTTCATAAGCAACGGGAATTTTGTTCTTGGAGGAGTGTCAATGCTGATGTTTGTGCTAGGAGGACTTGTGGCTGTTGAAGGTTTCGGAAAACTCCTTAAGGTAAAAAGAGGTTGATTCTGAACCTTTATAAACGACTTTTTTTATCTTATACAATGAAAGCACTCATTTTGGGAAGCGGACTCGGGGCCAGGCTGAATCCGATAACAAAAATAACACCAAAGCCGCTGATAGACCTGAGGGGGAAGCCCATACTTGCACACATTCTTGACAATCTTGAAAAGTCAAAGTACATAGATGAAATATACATAACTTATTCGCACAAGTTCAGGGGTCAGTTTAACAGCTTCCTTAAGAATTTCAGCTACAGCAAAAAAATAGATCTTGTGAGGAAAAAAGAGAAAAAGGAAATTGAAATGCCCGGCTCAATCGGCACGATAAATTATTTTGTCAAGGCAAAAAAAATAGAGGAGGACCTTCTTGTTCTGGCGGCAGACAGCGTGTTCAATTTTGACATTGATGATTTTATAGATTTTTACAGGGAAAAAGGAAAGACATCAATTGCAGTTTTTGACATAAAAGACAAAGACAGGGCGGCAAAAAAATACGGAATAGTTGAAATGGACGAAAACGGCAGAATCAAAAGCTTTGCGGAAAAGCCTGAAAATCCTGCAACAAGTTTTGTCGCAATCCTATGCTATGCAATATCCAATAATGACCTTCACCATCTTGACAAAAAAACCTTCAGGGAAAATGCTGGAGAGCTTATTTCGCATCTTGTTTCAAACGGGGATGTCTATGGGTATTTATTCAGCGGAAAGTGGTTTGACATAGGAAGCCATGAGGATTTGGAAATGGCAAGAAGGGAATTCTGACATTTGAATGCAGAAAAAATTAAAAAGAAAGAATTAGTATGACTAATAATGGGAAAAAATATTTCTGGAAGTATGAAGGAATTAATAAACGAAATATTGAACAAAAACAAACTCCTGACCCTTTCAACATCGTCAAAAAACATGCCGCACTCAAACACGGCATTCTATGCCTTTGATAAAGACTGCAACATTTACATATGGAGCGAGGAGAGTACGGCACATTCAAAAAATCTTTCAAAGAGCAAAAAGGTTGCAATTAACATATTTGATTCAAGGCAAAAATGGGGCGACTTGCTCGTAGGACTGCAGGCAACAGGAACTGCAAAGCCCCTGCATGGAAAAGATGCTGTAAAGGCGGGAGTACTCTACATAAGGAGATTTCCAGCATCATTGAAACTGGTGAAAAACCCAAAGGGATTTCATGACAAGATTTTTGAATCCAAGCTTTACAAAATCAAAATGAACAAAATAAAGATATTCAATGAAAAGAAATTCGGGAAAGGCGGAGTAAGAGCCATCTGATTTCAAAATAGCATAAACCTTCAAAAGCCCAAACAAAAATATTTAAAAAATGCAGTTCCATAGATAATTGATGATAAGCAGAAGAGTTGTTGCTATAATAATCATTATTGCCATAGTAGTTGCAGGAGCATACCTCATTATTTCTGCTGGGGCTTATGGCTCTGGAAACAGCATAAAAGTCGTTGGGACAGGAAGCTCTGTCGTTGAAAACACAAAAACTATTGAAATAAGCAGCAACGGATTCTCTATCTCAGCGCTTTCAATCTCAAAGGGCGACACAATCACATTTGTGAATATAGACAAGAACGCAAAGCACTGGCCTGCATCAGACAGGCATCCTTCACATTCTCTTTATCCTAATTCAGGAATAGAAAAATGCCAGACTGAAGAAAAGAATTTGGTGTTTGATTCATGCAAAGGGCTTTCATACAATGAAGAATGGAGCTTTACCTTCAACGAGGCAGGAAGCTGGGCTTTCCATGACCACTTTTACCCTGAATTCAAAGGGATAATAACTGTTGAATAAAGCTTATTCTAATAAATACTGATTCTGCAAAAAAATATATAAATGCAATAATCGTGCCTTCATAACATGGAAAAAAAGAAAAAGGCAAGAGACAATCCGGCAGGACTTGCAATTCCAGCAGGGCTATTCATAGGTATGGGAATAGGATTCATGCAGGATAACATTGTACCATGGCTTTTCATAGGTCTCGGCGTAGGATTTCTTGTGATGCTTATTGTCAGTCTTTCAAAAAAGAGGAAAAACTAAGAAAATGAAAATGGATAAATCTGTTCAAAAAACACTTATCATTGTGGGGGGAGTTTTAGTCCTTGCTCTGCTTGTATTTGCCTTCATAAATTACTTTTCATTTTCAACAAAAGTTTCCTCAACAGGAACCGCAAAGCTGGAGGTTCTTCCTGACTTTGTGGCTGTTTATTTCAGCGTTGACACAAAGGGAGCAACAGCAAAGGAGGCTAGCGATAAGAATTCAGAGATAGTTGACAAAATGAAAAGTTCCCTGCTTGCTGCGGGAATCAGCGAAAGTGAAATAAAAACTTCAGGCTTCAGCGTATATCCTGTTTATGATTACAGAAGCACAGGCCAGGTAATTACAGGGTACAGTGCCTCACATTCAATAAAGGTTGAAATTTCAGTTGATGAGAAGAACAAAGTCGGAACAGCGATTGACTCTGGAGTCAGCGCAGGAGCAGGAGTGTCATACATAAATTATGAGCTTAATGAGGAAAACCAGAAGAAGTACAAGCTTGAAGCAATAACACTTGCAACAGAAGATGCAGGGGCAAAGGCAGCTGCGCTTGCAGAAGGTTCTGGAAGCAGCTTGGGAAGCCTTGTCTCAATATCGTCAAGTGAATTTGGATATGTTCCATGGCTTGC
>CAYVSB010000027.1:5662-7476 GCA_964452855.1 Candidatus Woesearchaeota archaeon | reverse complement strand
ATGAATTTATTTTCTCAGTAGTTGTTCCGCCAGGAGACGAGGAGTAAAGGTTGCTGGTAACATGTATGACATCAGACGATTGTTCTTTGAAAAGCTTGCTTGTCATGAAATCTTTGTCGCAGGAAATTTCATAGTCATACTGCTGGCACTGGGGGGATGAGGCAACCTTAAGCCAGTATCCATTTTCCGAAACAGTGAGGCATGCAACAGCATTTGTTGAAATCTTTTTGTCTTCTGCAATATTTACTGAAGAAGTGTAGCCTGAATATTTGACAGTGCATGTTGCGGCAGAGGCTGTTTCTATCTGCAGAAACCAATCAATATTTGTCGGAGAAGCTTGCTGCGAAAGAAGCCAGTCAATGCCTGAAGATGTGGAAGCACCTGCCTCGCTAAGAGCCCAAAGAGCCATTGATGTCTGCTTCACATTGCAAGATGACTTTGGCCAGCATTGTGTGCTTGGGGAAGATGCGTTTGAAACTGCCTGGCTGCATGTTTTCAAAGACAAAAGAGTAAAAATATTATCATCAAGAGATGTTGAACAACTTTGGGTTTTGTTCTGCAGGCAGGAATATGCCTTGTTCACTTTTGTGTCATTGATTGCGGCAGATGAATTTCCGACAAGAAAAAGCGCAAAGACAAGAAAAAGCGCAATCATCAGCCCCTTATTTTTCATCTTATAGACAACCTGGTATTCTTTTTAAATATTTCTTTGGAAAATCAGGATTTTTCCTTGGTTTTTTTGCCTTTTTTTGAAGAGGTTTTTTCAGAGCTGTTTGATTTCCTTACAATGTAATTAATAGGATTCTTGAGTCTTATCTCCTCTGCATCAGGGACAATTCCTATTCCTTTGTAATAATCCTTGTCATAATTAGGAGGGGAAACTACCTTGTTCCTGTAGCTCCAGATAATCTGCGCCTTTATGTATCCGTCCTTAAGCGGGACAGGATTCTTTTTGTTCCATTCAAAAATTCTTTTTTCAAGCTCTGCTCTTTCCATGCCTATTGAACGGAAAAGATTAAGCAGTATGAATAATCCGCGTTTTCTTCCATCAGAAAGCCCTGCAAGTATTTTTTTTATTGACGGAGGAAAATACTCGTCTGAGATTTTCTCAATCTTTATTGGCTGGAAATCTGTTTTTCTCTTTGGCTGGCTCAAATCTTCGCCTGAATTTTTTTCCTTGTTCCAATCAAGAGCCTGCATCAAAAGCAGCGAGGCTTCTCCTTCTCTGGATTCAGGGAGAAAATTTTTAACTTCTGCCTTCAAGGGGTCAGCATCCCTTGGCTGAAATTCCCTTATTTTATTTGAATCAAGAGCAACGCTGGAAAGAGAGGTTTTTTCATGAAGAGAGTAAGGGGTGCGGAAAAGGTGCCTTGGGGAAACCAGTATCAAATCAGGCATGACCTCTTTTGAAGCCTGAAAATCCCTTACATAGATATTTGAGTTGGAAAGTTCTGAAATTCTTTTCACAAGTTCTGTTTTTATCTTTTCAGCAATGTAGGAAACTATTATCCTTGGATAAACAGGAAACATATCAGATGTCCTTACCTCATTTATAATTTCCGGAAAAGCTTTCCACGGGACTATTATATGAAATCCCTTGCTTCCTGAAAATTTAATTCCCACATTTTTTATTCCGTGAAGCTTCAAAAGCTGAATTACAAGCTCCGCCATTATCTTGCTGTAATCAAGATATTTGCTGTCTATGTCTATAAGAAGATCCCAGCCATCTCTAAGGGAGTTTAGTTTTTCTTCTGCCATTCCGGTCTGAATTTCCAGAGGGTCATTCCATATTTCTTCAGAACAATGAAAAGAAG
>CAYVSB010000027.1:1981-5652 GCA_964452855.1 Candidatus Woesearchaeota archaeon | reverse complement strand
TCATATTTAATACTTTAATAACTGCTTTTGCAGCAAGTTTAGAATAATCAAACCATTTACAATCTATGTCTATCAGAAGGTCCCAGCCTTTCCTTAATGAATTCAGCTGTGTTTCCGACATTCCAGTCACAATCTTAAGGGGATCATGCCATAGTTCCTCTGAGCAATGGAACGAGGTTGCCCCTTTTTTTGCCATTTCCGGAATTTCGCTCGGATACTGGACAGAATCCGGGCGTTTGCCAAATCCCTCAAAGTATCTTGGAATAGTCTCCCTGCCTTTTGCAAATTCATAGATTGCCTTTTGTATGTCAGGCCTTGAGTAATACATTGATGTTATTTTCCTTATTCGGCTTTTCCTTGCATCCTCCTCTTCAGGCATTCCCTTTCCCTGATTACCTGGAATTTTGTCCATGAAAAAATAACCGAAGCAACATTTATATAATTACTCCATACTTAACTATAACAATACTTAAAAAACAAATTTGGCTCTGAAAAACATGATTATAGAACTTCAAAACCCGGGAATCCTGTCAAAGGTCGTGGACATAATATCAGAGCTTGTAACTGAAGTAAGAATAAAGGTTGATGACTCTGGGCTGAGCATAACCGCAATGGACCCTGCAAATGTTGCAATGGTTGACTTTCATCTTTCAAAAGATTCCTTTTCAAAATTTGAATCTGGAAAAGAGACAATAGGGATAAGCCTGGAAAGCCTGAAACAGGTTCTGAGAAGATGCGGTGCTGGAAGTTCGCTTGTCTTTGAAAGAAAGGAGAACCTGCTGGAAATGCAGGTGCAGGACAGGATAAAAAGAAACTTTATCCTTAGCCTCATAGACATTGAGGGAGAGGAAATAAACTTCAACTCCAAGACAGAAAGGATGGAATTTTCATCCCATGTTGAGCTTAATTCAATAGACCTCATAGACTCAGTAGAGGACTGCTCGGTTGTTTCTGATTCATGCTCATTCATAATAGAAAACGGGAAGTTTGTCATAGAAGCAAAGGGCCTTAATTCTGCAAGGTCTGAATTTTCGGGCGATGAGGCAAGGATAAAGGCGGAAACCTGCAGGTCAAAATACAGCATTGATTATCTTCAGAAATTCATAAAAGCTGGAAAGCTCTGTGAAAAAGGCATTCTGGAATTTGCCAATGACCATCCATTAAAGATGTCTTTCAAAAAGGAAAATTTTGAACTGAGGTTTGTCCTTGCGCCAAGAGTAGAAACAGAGGACTAAGAAAAATCAAATTCCTTTTTCTTTTAAATATTCATATGCACTATATGCCGCAGTGCATCCGTCTGCAACCCCTGTTATAAGCTGCTTGAACTGCTTGTCTGTGACGTCTCCTGCAGCGTAAATCCCGGGAACATTGGTTTCTGCAGTTTTATGGTCTATCACTATCTCAGCATGGCTGTTCAGTTTTACTCCGAGCGGCTTTGCCAAATCAGATAAAGTTATATGGCCTATCGCAACAAATATCCCTGCGACTCCCAGCTTGTTTGAGCCCTTGTAAGGTTTGTCAAGCAAAACATGCTCTGCAAAATCCTTTCCCTTTATTTCAGTTATGTTTGTGTTGTTGATGATTTCAATTTTTTTGTTTGCCCTGATTCTTTCAAGATTTACAGGCTCTGGACGTATCTGCTCTCCGCGATAAATTATGTAAACCTTTTTCGCATATTCAGACAAAAGTAGCGCATCTTTTGCAGCGCTGTCAGAGCCTCCTATAACTGCAATAACCTTGTTCTTGTACAAAGGGCCATCGCAAAGCGCGCAATAGCTGATTCCGCTGTTTTCAAATTCATTTGCGCCAGGAACTCCCTCAAGCTTTTTCCATTTTGTTCCAGTTGCAAAAAGAATTGTTTTTCCCAGATATTCCTTATTCTTTCCTGTTTTAATGGAAAAGCCATCCTTTGATTTTTTTATCTCTGTCGCCTTTTCCTCTTTTATTGTGACCAAATCATAGGATCTTGCATGGTCTTCCAGTTTTTTTGCAAGTTCTGAGCCCCGAAGGCCGATAAATCCGGGATAATTTTCAACCAGGTGCGTTGTGGTTATGACTCCCCCTATTGGAAGTTCTGTGCCATGGGAATGACCAAGCACAAGGGTTTTCAGCTTGAGCCTTGCCCCATACATGGCTGCCGCAAGTCCTGTTCCACCTCCTCCCAGTATTACAAAATCATATTTTTCCATTTTATTTTTAACCGACAATGCCCCTTATAAGATAACCTGCTCCGAATGCAAGCGCTGCCGCCACTCCCCCTATGACAAGCGTTTCAAGAGAAGATTTGAACTTATGTTTTCCAGTGACTTCTCCCTTAAACCATCCCACTATTATCAATGCAATTCCCGTAAATACCATCGAAAGCTCAAACTGGTATGAAATAATCACGCTGCTTTTTAAAATCATTGCCAGTATAAATGAAAGAAGAGGAATGAATCCTACCAAGAGAAATGAAAAAAATGTTGCCATCGCGCTTTTCAGTTCGTTTTTTTCCGGTTTCTTCGCAATTTCATTTTTGGCCTTTGTTGAAAGGTAATTTGAAATCGCCATTGAAAATCCGTCTGCAAAAAGGTTTGCAAAACCAAGAATAATCACAATTCCAGGGCCAAGATATGCTCCCATTGCCCCGGCAACCACTGCAAAGGTTGTTACAGAGCCGTCAATTGCGCCGTACACAAATTCTGGCAGATATTTTCTCTCAAATTTCTTCTGAACAGACATTGCTTGCATTTTTATTCCTTCATAAGGATATTTTCAAGCATTAAATAGTTTTTCCTGAAAAACGCCAGGGTTTTCCGCTATTCTTTTATATAGTAATTATATAATGGTGACATGCAGAAAACTTTATAAAGGTCTTTCAGCTAGAAAAAAAGACTTAAAAATGACAATAGAAATCAGCACAAAGTCTTTAGCAAATATATTACAGCATAATAAAATGGGCAGGCCAATTCTTAAACTAAAACCTTTGGAAAACACAGGCATTCATGTACCAACAAGAGAAGAATATAAAATCTTGATGAGGGTGTTTGACTGCCAGGGATGGAAGTTCATATCAGGGAACACGCCTTTGGAAACTGATATCTGGAATATTTCTAAGCAGGATACAGTAGTAGGTGCAGGAATATTCTGCTACGGAACAACAGAGCTCGGGCAATTTGGATACTCCAACAGGTCATTTTTGGAAGATGATATGCAATGGAAAATCATTTCCCCTTCTGAGTTTTATGCTGCGCAGGAGCCGCCAATAACTCCAGACATGCTTGCTGAAATAAACAATTATTTTAATTCCAAACCGGAAGGGGGCAGGAATTAAATGATAAGTACTCTCGGAAAATATCTTCTTGCAGGAACTTTGCTCACAGGAACAGCTTACAGCCAGGAAAATTCACAACTCCGTAATCTTAAAGACTTTTATCCTCAACCTACAAATCTGCCACTTTTTAAGCAGCCAGATTCAACAAAAAAGGATTTGACAAAGAAGGTTTTGGAAGATAAGAAAAAATCTCCTAATTTAATATATGGCAAGGGGGATTTGACATCTGCTGGAAATGGCTTTTTCCTCAGCTCTTATATTTATCCTGCAGGAGATGCTTCAAGCGATTATGATTTTAGAAAGATGTTCAGCTCAAAGGACAAACTATAACGGCAACATATGATCCATCAAAAGACAC
>CAYVSB010000027.1:681-1971 GCA_964452855.1 Candidatus Woesearchaeota archaeon | reverse complement strand
GGAGAAGCAAAGGGAAGTTAAGAAAAACAGCCCAGAAAATCACAAAAAATTTGACCAAGCAATGAAGAATGGAATATTGACACAGAAGGAAATGGAAAATATCGGAGAGGGAACGTATGCTTATCTCGTTAGCACAGGAAAGCAAGGAGTTGTAGGTTTTATTAAAATCCGCGGGAAAAAAGAAGGAAAGCTTGAAAAAAAATTGGAGGGGGCTTTCCAAGAGTCAGCAAATAAAAATGCCCTTCAGGAATACATACAATCAGGAACATATCTTTGGCAGGGAATAAAAACAGATGAGAAAAAAGCAGAGCAGAAAGAGGCGCAAGTTCAATCTGCACAGCCAATTGGACTATCCTTATATTATCCAGATACCTTTGAGTTAAAGCAGATGTCGAAAGTTTCTGATGCCTTGCAAGCAGAAACAGCAGACACTTCCATGCATCCTTTTCCTCAAGACACTTTGCAGGCAGGAAGAATAGATTCTTCAATGCATCCAAATGCGCAGGATACCTTGGGAAGAAGAAGAGCAGCAGATTCATTGCAGGCAGCAAAAAGAATAAAATTCGGAGTTGAAGCTTCTGCAGGAACAGAGTTGGAAGGAATTATTGGAGGATTTGTAAGTGTTCCAGCATCTTCATGGCTGAATCTTGACGCTTATGCTGGTTTCTTTGCAAACAATGGATATTACATTGCAAGAAATGCAAGCGAAATAATAACTGCGAGGGAAACAGAGCTCATAGGACCTGCAACATACAAGAAAAGGACAGATGAAATAAAAACAATCTCCAAGAAAAGCCCTATTGCTGAAATAGGAACCGGCGCTGTTGTTGATTTGGGAAAGGGCTTTGGAATTCCTATGAGGGCAGGAATTGAAATTTTCAAAGAGGAAAAGACAAAAATAGGAAGAAGCACAATAGAATTTGAAAGAAACAACTCTCCATTAAGGACTCCAAGCGTCATAGAGAATACAGCTGTTGAAAATTCCACAGGAAGCAAGTTTGCACTGAGTGCAGGACTTGCATACAAAATAAACTCAAGCCTCTCTGTTGAGGCTCTTTTCAATTCAGGGCTGAAAAACAGCGGAAGGCTAAAATTAAAATATACTTTTTAAAATAAAATGAAAAACCTAATCAAAAAAATTGCGGGGAAAAGTTTGATAGCACTCTCAATTCCCTTTATAATTTTGGGAAGCGAAGGATGCCAGCCAACAAAAACCAGCAAATTATTGGAAGGAAAAATAATGAAAGACTCTTTTTCTCCATCAAATGGTTTTGAAGCAGATAAATATGA
>CAYVSB010000027.1:0-664 GCA_964452855.1 Candidatus Woesearchaeota archaeon | reverse complement strand
TAAACTATTATGGTTCGGAAGCCAGAGCGCTAAATTTAAAATATGATGAAGGAGATGCTGTGAAGGTTGAAGAGGCTACAATAGTTACACCAGGTTTTGATCTAAAATCTTTCTCCTCTGTAGAATTTAAAGAATATGAATATAAAATAAAATGAAAACCGCAAAAATACTGACATTCTTTTTCATGGCAATATTCGCAATCGCAATAGTAAGTGCCGGAAGCGTCACGACGTCCTTGTTTTATGATGATACAACTGCAAACTCAATTTCAATAAATGATGGGGAAAGCACAGGCGTCATTGTCAGCGCTGATTCAATATTTGAAGGAAGCATGACTGTCAATGTGGACCTTTTGGATTCAAGCGGTGCAGTTATTGCAAATCTTCTAAATGCATACACCACAAGCGATTCATATTCAAAACATATGATGATTGGAAAAGCTGCATATTCAGATTCAGGAAATTATACAATAAGGTCAGTAGTCACAGCGGCAAGCGGGCAGACAAGCACAGATGAACTTTATCTTGAAGTTATTCCAACAGATGCAGGAAACAGCCTCCCTGTAATAACTTCCTCGCCTTTGACAGAAATAAACGAATCCCAATCATATTCATATCAGATTGTGGCAACAGATGCTGATGGAGATTCCATTTCATATTCTCTT
>CAYVSB010000026.1:4572-7619 GCA_964452855.1 Candidatus Woesearchaeota archaeon | reverse complement strand
CGAAAGTTCCTATTGATGTAAATAAAATGAACATTGACTTGATGACTTTGAATGCTCATAAGATTCATGGGTCAAAAGGAGTTGGAGTTCTTTATGTAAGAGAAGGAATTAAATTGACTCTGCTTCTGCATGGCGGAGGACAAGAGAAAGGTTTGCGTGGAGGAACAGAGAATGTCCCAGGCATTGTTGGTTTTGCAAAAGCTGTTCAACTAATGAATCAAAAAGATATTGATAGCATGAAAAAACTTCGTGATAAGCTGATTAATGGTTTGTTAACGATTAAAGATGTTAAACTGAATGGTTCTTTTGAAAATAGATTATGCAATAATGTTAATGTTTCATTCAAAGGCATTGACGGGGAAACATTGCTGACTTATTTGGAAAATGAGGGAATATATGCGTCTGCAGGAAGCGCTTGCCTTGCAAATACAAGTGAGAAAAGCCATGTGCTGAGAGCCATAGGTCTTTCTGAAAAAGAGATTGAAAGTTCTCTAAGAATAACATTAAGCAAATACAACACTGAAAGAGAAATTGTTTTTTTCCTTGATAAAGTGAAGGAAATAGTTAAAAAGCTCAGAAATGTTTGAAAAAGAGAATAAAACAAAAAATGGAAAATAAAAATGTAGGATATCTTTTGCTTGGAATATCTGTATTTGTAATCTTCCTCATATTTTTATTTAACAGCACTTTGAATGAGGCTGTCAGGAACAGCTGCTTTTTGCAGCATGGGGATGTGCAGTCATGCGAAATGTTTGATACTGTAAATAAGCAAACTTATTTTGCTCTTTCCATTTCAGGTATTCTTGTCATAGTAAGCTTATTTTTGATATTTACCAAGCCAAAGGAGAAAATAGTCATAAAGAAGTTTAAGGAAAAAAAGCAAAAAATTGATTTGAGCGGTTTGGACAAAAAAGAAAAGGAAGTGATGAAAATTCTTGAAAAGGAAAACGGAACAATCTTCCAGGCTGAGCTTATGGAAAAGTTCGGGATTGGAAAAGTAGGGATAACAAGGCTGCTTGACAAGCTTGAAGCAAAACAGCTCATTGAAAGGAAAAGAAGGGGAATGAATAATGTGGTTGTGCTGAGGGATTAATGTTAAAAGGAAGAAAAGTATTTAAACTATGGCTTCTATAATAATCATAGATTAAAATGGAAACCACAACCATTCAATTAAGCAAAGAAACAAGAGATAAAATAGCTTCTTTTGGAGCTAAAGGAGAAAGCTATGACACCATTCTAAAAAGGGTTTATTCTTTTGCAGTAAAGGAACAATTAAGGCAGTTTTTAATGTCAGACAAAGGCTGCATTTCTTTGGATGAATTTGAAGAAGAGGTTAAAAAGAAATGGCCAAAGTCGAAATAATCGACTCTTTGGCAAAGGAAATTCAAAAAAAGTTTAAAGGAGAATCTATTGGAATAGTCAGGCTTTTAAGAACACTGGAAGCAAATCCAAAAAAAGGCAAATTACTGGGAAATGTGGGGGGAATTGTGATTAAAGAGCTCAAATATAACAATTTCAGATTTTATTTTATAACAGACGGCTTTAAGATAAAAGTTCTTGGCATTGAGGAACTTAGTGATTTATTGATTAAATTTGTAAGGATGTCTGACAAGAAAACACAGCAAAAGACAATAGATGAAATAAAGCAAGTTTTGAGAAACTCTGGCAGCGCAGGATTTCTTTGAACAAGGTGGCTGTGCTGAAGGACTGAATTATTATATAAATATTTAAAAACTGATTTCAGATAATTTTTTTATGCGTGTGTATACTTCAACTCAATGGAATGCTCCAAACAATACCTATTTTGTATGTTAAATCTGCTCCAACAGAAGAAGAATGGAAAGAATGTTGGTATAAGCCTTTTGTAGGAGATGTTCTTGCAGGCGGGTTTTTTAGCAAACAGTTTACGGAAGAAAGTGCTAAAAAAAGAGCCAAAGAACTTGAAGGCATTGATAAGAGAACCATCAGTCAAATTGAAAAAGAATTGCTAGATGCACGCCATTTTGCATTTAATGGATGGCAGACTATTAATAGGAGTGATATTATACCCTTAACCATTTTTCAATATCAGGATTATTGTGACAAAATGCGTCGTGGAGATAATCTCAACTTGGGAAAAAATGAGAATTCTTGGCTGACAGAAAATTCTCTTTATGCTAATGAATAATTGAATGTAACTAGTTACATCAAAGCGGTTATAACAATCTAATTCTTAAAAAAATCATGGAAAGGGAAAAAGGCAACAAAGAAATGAAAGGAGGAAAAACCAATACCGAACTCTATGTCCAGGTCGGAATACTTGCAATATTAATTTTAGTGATTGCATTTAATATAGGCAAGATATATGGAAACTCAGAAACAGGTCTTGCAACAGGACTTGGCACGGTTTCAGCTTCTGAAATAATTCCGAAAGGAGTGCCTGTTGTTTACGGCCAGGAATTAAAGGTTAGCTATGATGACATATCTGCCGCCAATTCCAGAACAACTGAAGAAACAATTCAGAAGTTATCCGCATATGAAGATTCCAAGCTAAACAGCGAGCAGATGCAGAGGTATATTCTAATAGGAAGCTCTATTTCATGTGAATATTGCTGCGGCGCCAATTCACTTATATTCAGCAATGGTGAAAGGGCATGTGGATGCGCGCATAGCTATGCAATGAGGGGATTAGCTAAATATTTGATAATCAATCATCCGGATATGGACGATGCTGAAATTCTTAACGAACTTGGAAAATGGAAAGTTCTCTTCTTTCCTGGAGTCCATGAACAAAAGGCAAAAGCCCTTGAAGCAAACGGAATAGAGGCTACGGATTACATAAATCTTGCAAGCAATCTTTACAGAGGCATTGAGCAAGGTCAGACAAGCGAGGGAGGTATGGTTGGAGGATGTTAATTTTTTTATTTTATCCTCTTTCTCCCAATAAACAATAAAATGGAATGCTGCGGAAATAAAAAAGAAGACCCATGCTGTGATGGTTTAAAGAAAACCCAAATGAAAGGAGGTAATTCCAAAATGGAAAGCAAAACAATACTATGGGCAGTTAT
>CAYVSB010000026.1:0-4472 GCA_964452855.1 Candidatus Woesearchaeota archaeon | reverse complement strand
ATGGAAAAAAGAATTGTAATGTGGGCAGTAATAGGCGTAATGTTTCTCTTAGCCATCTTTTTAACATTTAAAGCAACAACTGTAAATGTCGGAGGGAGTGGAGAAATTGATACGACCGGCTGGACAGCCAACGAAATAATGAATTATGAGATGCACGGCACTATTCCTGCTCGGGCTTCAGGAGGAATCAGCGGTGCAGCAGCAGGAAGCTCAAATGCAATGGTGGGAGGCTGCTGACAAAATGAAAAAAGGATTGCTTTTTGGCGCAATTATAATAATTATTCTTTTAGCCGCAGTCCTTTTTTTTTCAGGAGGCTCAAATGCGAGCAATTTTGAAAATATAAATTCCATCAAAGGGAATATAGAAATATACAAATCCCTAACCTGCGGCTGCTGTGATGTTTATTCAGGTTATGTTGACGGAAGAGTCTTGCCGGAAGTGAAGATTTTTGACATTCAGGATTCTGACAAAATAAAGCGGCAATATGGTGTTCCTTCCGGGCTTCAAAGCTGCCATACCACTATAATTGAGGGCTATTTTGTTGAAGGGCATATGCCTCTTGAGGCAGTAGATAAACTTCTTGCAGAAAAGCCAGTCATAAAAGGAATAGCTCTTCCTGGAATGCCAATGGGATCTCCAGGAATGCCTGGCTCAAAAAGCGGGGCTTTTGTAATCTACGCTGTAAACAACGACGGGACTTACGATGAGTTCATGAGGATCTAAAGATGAGTTGCTGCAGTAATCATTCACATGGCAACCAGAACAGCAATGAAAGTCATGATGTTGAGAATCCAGAAAAGAAAACCTCATGGGGCACATGGATACTTGCTGCTTTGCTTATTCTTCTATTGATATTTAGCGCAGCAGGATAAAATGAACAAGAAATTTTTTATTTTTCCGGTTTTGACAATCTTCTTAGCCAAGCTTATCTCAGCTCACTGCCCTCTGTGCACAATAGGAGCAGGAGCAGCTGCCGCGGGGGCTGTTTGGCTTGGAGTTAGCAAGGTAGTTGTTGCATTATTCATCGGAGCCTTTGCAATGTCAATGGGAATGTGGTTTTCAAAAATAATCAAAAAGAAGTATGTTCCATTTCAGAAAACATTAATTGTTCTTGTTATTTTCCTGACAACTTTGCTTCCATTGTTGCCTCTCTTTACAGCGATAGGGCCTTTCTACCTCTCTTTTGCAGGTGAATATGGAACAACCTATGCAATTAATTATTCCCTTGTAAGCGGTTTATTCGGAGGTTTGATAGTGCTTTCTTCCCCTCAATTAAGCAAAAAGATAACTGACTTTAGAAAAGGAAAAATAATTCCCTATCAGGGACTCATACTAACACTTTCAACATTATTGATAACAGGAGGGCTTATCCAGGCTTTAATTTAAAATGCCCTTTAATAATTTGAGCCTGGCACTGATAGGAATATCTGTATTATTTTTTATTTTATTATTCGTGAAAAGTTTGACAAAACATAAAAAAAACTTTTGCGTGATTTGCGTTTCAGTGAGCCTGCTGTGGATTATCCTGCTGATATCATATTATCTCAATATTTTTGCTGACCAAATAATAATTGCAATATTAATGGGACATACTTCATTGGGCATATTTTATTTATTATATGACAAACTTGGTCTATTCAAGCTTCCATTTTTATTGACCACCATAAGCTTAATTTATTTTGTATTTGAGGGAATTATTATGGAAAGCCTGTATTTACTGGCAGGAATATGGGGGATATTCTTCATTTTTAAATTATTCAAGAACAAGAGTTTCTCAAAGAAAATTCTGGAGTGCTGCAAAAAGTGGTAAACGACAATTCAGTCTTATACGGACTTCTGGCAGGAATGGGATTGCTTGTATTTTATTTAGCAGTGGTTTCTATTTTTCAGGGAGTTGATTTTGCTTTTTTAAGCCTTAGAAGCCTTTGGTATCTTATTTTTCCTCTTGCAGCAGGATTTGGAATCCAGATAGGGCTTTATTCATCAATAAGACATACGGCTGCGCTTAAAGGGCAGGTTGCTGGAACCGGAGGAGTTTCTGCAGGCTCAATGGTTGCATGCTGTTCGCATTTTCTCCTTAATATGATTCCCATCATAGGCTTCTCCGGCATTGCCATTTTCTTAATGAAATATCAGCCATGGTTTTTGTCAGTTGGCATATTGTCCAATGTGGTTGGGATAGTAATTATGCTAAGGCACAAAAATAAAATGAATTTGATGGAGCATAAAAAATGAAAAATGATAATTTCAAGCACATGACAATTATGGTTATTGGCCACTTGGTTCCGCTAATTTTACTTTTGGTTTTGCCCAAGTTTGGCATTTCTAATCAATGGGCTGTTGCTTTTGCTATTATCCTGATGGTGGTTTCTCATGTGTTAATGATGCCGAGTTATTCTAGGCATAGTAATAATAAGAAAAATGAAAAGGAGGTCTATTAAATGGATAGGAAAATTATATTATATGTGATTGTTGGGTTGTTGATTTTTGGACTGCTATTATTGACATTTTTTCCAGGAATAATTCAGGCAGTTGGAGACTCTGGAAAATCCGGACTGGACAAATGCATCCCTAAGCCGGGATATACAGAACAAGAATGGAAGGAACATATGGGTCATCATCCCAATATATATAAAGAATGTTTGACTTAAACCATAAATCAAAAAAGGAGGTGAAAAATGGTAAAACAAAATCTTGGAATAGTGGACAGGGTGCTGAGATTTGCACTTGCCTTTTGGTGGCTTGGTCCGTGGGCTCTTAGGACAAGCATAGAATGGGTTAACTGGGTGATTATTGCAGTAGCATTGATTGCATTGCTGGAAAGCTTTACAGGACATTGCTGGTTGCATAATGTCTTTGGAATACGAAACCAAAATCAGTGATAATCAGTGAAAGAAAATAAATTTTCAATCATTCGTTCATGCTTAGTCAAGTGAAAGGAGGTAATAAAAAATGAAATTAGAAGTTCAAAAATTTTCGTGCGCTTTAGCTGTAACAATGGGCATTATCTATGCAGTATGCGCGATATTTGTGGCATTATGGCCTGATTTTTCATTGCAGCTTTTTGGATGGCTTGTGCATTTGGTCAATGTAGATAAATTTGCGGGAGATGTTCAAATAACTGTTGGAGGATTTATTATAGGGCTTTTGCAGGCAATGACATACACCTACATAGGAGCAGCAGTATTTGGATGGTTGCATAATAAATTTATGAAGAGATAAAAGAATAAAAATTAAAATGGCATTATTTAATGAATGGCTGGTTTTTTCCTTAATTTTATTTATAATTTGGCTTATTATTTTTTTATTTAATAAAGGCATAAGAAAAGAGATGTTTTGGATAAGCCTTTTTACAATGCCCTTTGGGCTTACCGAGCCTTTGTTCGTGCCTGAATACTGGAATCCGCCCTCTTTATTCAATCTGGCTGCAATAACTGGCTTTGATATTGAAAGTCTAATTTTCAGCTTTGCCATAGGAGGAATAGGGTCGGTTTTGTATGTGATGCTTTTTAAGGCAAAGCAGATAAAAATGAACAGACATGAAATACATGGCAAAAGGCATCAATACCATCTTTTAGCCCTGCTTTCTTCAGTTGCAATATTTGCGCTTTTGCATCTTTTGACTGAGCTAAATCCCATTTATTCTGCAAGCATAGCCATGCTTATCGGCGGCATAGCAACAACCTTGTGCAGACCTGACCTGAAAAAAGAAATCTTGATGGGGGGCATTTTATTTTTCTTGCTTTATTTCTTATTTTTCTTATTTTTCGTATTGGCTTATCCGTATGCTGTTTCAAGCTTTTGGAACCTTTCAGCAATTTCCGGAATATTGATTTTGGGCATACCTTTTGAAGAACTTATGTTTGCATTTACATATGGATTGATGTGGAGCAGCGCTTATGAGCATATTTTATGGCATAGATTGAAATAAAAAATCTTTTATACCCTTTTTTGCATTAATTAATATGGAAAATAACAAGAAGTTGGGAGTTATTTTGATAGTTATCTCTTTAGTCATAGGAGGGATATTTGCTTATTTTATATCCAATCTTACGCAAAAGTCCCAGGAGCTTGGTTGTTCCAATAATCAAGAGTGTTTTGCTGTTGAAAAAGGACTGTCAGTTTCCCATGTTGCAATAGGCATTTTTTCCTTTATGCTGGCATTGGGCATTTACTTGCTATTCTTTAGCAGTGCGGAAATCATCAAACAGAAAAAATATGACATTAGCAAGCTAAACAAGGAAGAAAAAAGAGTGTTTTTATTTATTAAGGAAAATAAAGAGAAGGGAGTTTATCAAAGCGAAATTGTTGAGCACTTTAATTTTCCAAAATCCAAAGTGACAAGAATTCTGGACAGATTGGAGCAGTCAGGGCTTATAGAAAGAAAGAGAAGAGGCATGACAAACATAGTCCTTCTAAAATAAGTCAATCAAACTTCTTTTAGCCAGTGAAACCAGTTCTACATTATGCT
>CAYVSB010000025.1:0-8001 GCA_964452855.1 Candidatus Woesearchaeota archaeon | reverse complement strand
TCAGCGCCGTGCAGGAAATCAAAGCCTCTGACGCACTGACGGTGATTCAACCTGGAACCGCCGTTGTTGATGCACAAAGAATGGTTTCTATCGTCAAGTCAGCCGAAAACGATTGTCGCCTGCGGATTACGAATGAGGATGTGGAAGACAAAAAGTATCAAGGTAAGGGGCAGCGTGGAGTTTGCAAACGATTTTGTCAACTTTGCAGCAGGACTTGCAAACATAAAATTCAGCGGAACCATATGGAGCAGGAATGAGATTGAGGGTATGGGAGGGAAGAAAAAAGAGGGAAAATGGATTTACGAGGCAAAAGACCTTCCCTCCAAAAAAATAACTGAAATGTCTGAAAAAATTTACTGGTTTCTCCTGAATGCAGAGGGAGAGGGAATCAAACTTAAGATAAAACCAAAACTCCCGAAGCCTGGAAAAAGCGAGGGCAAAACAGATGACAAATTCTGCCAGATGGAAATTGATGAGAAATACTACAAAAAGGCAAAGGATGACTTTTTCTGGGATCTTCCAGAAGGAAAGAGAACAAGCGTTGAGCATAGGTACATAATCACCGAGATAGTTCCGCCAAAGGGAGAGAAGGACTTCAACAAAATAAGGGAAATGGCAAAGAGAAAAGGAAAAATAATAAGGAAAGCAGATGTTGATGGGAAGGAAATCAAGTCCGAGAAAAATTTTGAGGCGTGAAAATCTAAAATGAAAAGCGAAGTTGAATGGTGGAATAATGGGGGCGGGTTCTTCGGACAAAAATATATTGAAGGAGATGATAGCATTGAAGGATTTATTCCTGGCAAAAAGGAGAGGTTATCAGAAAGAACCAAGAGAGAAGTTGAAGGAGTAATAAAACTCACAAAAACAAAGAAAGAAGATAGAATTTTAGACATCCCTTGCGGCTATGGAAGGCATTCTATTGAGTTGACTAGAAATGGATTTTCTGTTACCGGCATAGATATCAACGAAGAACACCTTAAAATAGCAAAGAAAAATTCAGAGGGGCAGCAGATAAAATTCCTGAAAAAGGATATGCGAAATATTGGAAAAGATAATTACAATCAGTTTGACCTTGTCATAAATATGTTTTATTCATTTGGATTTTTTGAAAAAGAAAAGGATAATGAAAAAACCATAAAGGAATTTTATAATGCCTTAAGGAAAAATGGAAAATTCCTTTTGCATACAGATATATCGCCTGAAATGTTTGAAGGAGGAAAATACAGGTTTAAGGAAGAAAGAAATCTGGCCGAAGGCAAAACGTTAATTATTGAGGAAAAGTATAACAATAAAAACAAGAGAATGGAAGGCTCTTGGACAATTATCTCAAAGAATGGTGAAGAAAGATTAACTCCTTACAGCGTTAGGATTTATAGCAAAGAGGAATTTGAAGAGTTGGCTAAAAGAACAGGTTTTAAGAAAATCAAATTTTATGGCTCATTTGAAGGGGAAAAATTCACATCAGGTTCTCCTGAACTTATAATGGTTGCTGAGAAATAACCTTATTTCAGGCATAAAAACGCCTTCAAAAACCTTTAAAAACCTTATTTTTCTCATTAATAAATCCAGGGTAAGTTAAAATGAACTCCGCTACAAACAGAAGTATAACAAATGTCAGCACCGAAATCACCAAGAAAAGGAAGCCTGCAATTCTGGCCTAGAAAAAGGGCCGCAAAGATACTGCCAAGAATAAACTGGAAACCAATCAATTCTGATAATTCAGGCAAAACTCCCAAAGGATTCATATGCTACAAGGCAGGCATGCTTTCAGCGATTGTGAAAGACAATACAGAGCATTCAATGACAAAAGGAAAGAAAATTGCAGTTCCTGTAACAATAATTGAATGCCCGCCAATGAAGGTTCTGTCAGTAAGATTCTACAAAAACGGGAAGGTTGCAAGCGAGGTTGTTTCCGAAGGTTTGGATAAGGATCTTAAAAGAATCATAAAATATCCAAAGAACAAAAGCCATGGCATTGACGATGCAAAGGATTATGATGACATAAGAATTATGGCATATTCAAATGTAAAAAAAACAGGCATAAAGAAAACTCCAGACATAGCAGAAATAGGGCTTTCCGGAAGCCTTGATGAAAAAAAGAGTTTTGCAAAGGACAAGATGAACAAAGAAATACATATTTCAGATGTTTTTGAAAGCGGGCAGGTTGCGGACTTCAGGGGGCTGACAAAGGGAAAAGGACTGCAGGGACCTCTGAAAAGATTCGGGCTGACACTGAGGCAGCATAAGTCGGAAAAGGGAAGAAGAGGGCCAGGAAGCCTTGGTCCATGGCATCCTGCAAGAGTTACATTCAGGACTCCCCTTGCAGGGCAAATGGGAATGTTTACAAGGGCAGTGTACAACAGCAAGATAATAAAAATTTTCAAGGCTGGCGAAGAAGGGGCAGCAATGAAAGGACTTTCTCATTATGGAGATGTAAAATCAGATGCTGTAATTGTAAGAGGTTCTGTGCAGGGTCCGCAGAAAAGGCAGCTTCTCATGGTCCATGCATTGAGGCCAACAAGAAAACAATCAAAGAAAAACATGGAGTTTATTGAATTGAGATAAAAAAACAAAAAATGAAAGCAAATCAAAAATCAGGGATTTTAGCTAATTCGTCTAAAAGCCAAATTAATCAAAGATTTTCATTCATTCGCTATAGGAGAAATATCAAATGAAAGCAAACATACTTGACATACAGGGAAATAAGACAAAGACAATAGAGTTGCCAGGAGCATTTTCAAAAAATGTCAGAAAAGACATAATACAGAGGGTTTTGGAAGCAAAGAAAAAAAGGCAGGTTTACGCACCTTCCCCGGCTGCAGGAAAGCAGCATTCTGCAAGCGGAAAAATCAGGCACAGAAGGCACGTGTGGAAGAGCGGATATGGAATGGGAATATCAAGAATACCAAGAAAAATAATGTCCAGAAGAGGAACAAGATTCACATGGATAGGTGCTGAAATATCATCAACTGTCGGCGGAAGAAGAGCACACCCACCAAAGGCAGACTGGGGAATAGGCTCAAGCTTCAGGCTTAACAAAAAGGAAATGAAAATGGCTTTGGAACATGCAATAAGCTCCACTGCTAATTCAAAAATAGTTTCTCAAAAATACAGCAGGCTTAATAACCAAAAAATAGAGGGGCTTCCATTTGTAGTTGAGTCAAAGATAACCTCGCTGAATACAAAAAGCCTTCTTGCTAGCCTGAAAAAAATCCTTGGCGAAAATATTTTTGAAGCGGGAATGAAAATTAAAAGCATAAGAAGCGGAAGGGGAAAAAGAAGGGGAAGAAAATACAAGTCAAGCGCAGGTATGCTTATTGTGACAGGAAACAATGAAAAGATGAAAGCAGGAGCAATTGATTCCATGACCGCAGAACATTTGGGAGTGCTGGATCTTGCCGAGGGAGGACCCGGAAGAATCACAGTATACACTGAGAATGCAATCAATGACCTCAAAAAAAGAACAGAGGCAAAGAGCGCGGAGGGAGAAAAATGAGCTTCACGGAAACTGAAAAAAGGATAAGGGAAGCAAGAGAAGTTCAATACGCATATGAAGCCAATTTTACGCATTATACAGAGAAATTAAGAAAAGGAGAGGCATCGGTTAAAAAAACTCTTGAGGCGATTAATTGCAACAAAATGAGATATCTCTTTATCAGAAGAGGTCTTGAGAATAGCGGAATTGACATTTCAGAACTGCCATTGGAATTAAATTATGCGGAGATGATAAATTAAAATGAAAGCAAATCAAAGAGATCCATTCATTCTCTATAGGGAGAACATCAAATGAAACCAATTGTGACTGAAAAAGCTGTGATGATGATAGAATCGCAGAATATACTAACATTTGAGACAGGAAGAAAAATGACAAAGCCTGAGCTCAAAAAAGAAATTGAAAGCCTGTTTGAAGTAAAGGTTGACAAGATAAGGGTTCACAATAAAGGAAGCAAAAAATATGTTTATGCCAAACTTAAAAAGGAGTTTCCCGCAATAGACATTGCGTCAAAGCTGGGAATAATATAAAATGGCAAAAAGAATAATTACACAGGCAAGAGGGAAGGGAAGCCCGACATATACAGTAAAGAAAAGGGCATTCAGGTTTAGGATAAAATATCCGAGGAATCTTGAGGGAGAGGGAACCGTGGTTCAGTTGATAAACTCGCCTGCTCATAGCGCACCTCTTGCAAAAATAAAATACAGCGACGAAGTATTTTACATTCCTGCATTCCATGGAATGATTGAGGGACAGAAGATAAGCTTTTCAGGAAACGATGTCCAAAATGGAAATATCCTTAGGCTGGGAAGCATTCCCGTAAAAACAAGCATATATGCAATAGAATCCAGACCAGGAGACGGCGGAATTTTTGTCAAGACAGCAGGAGGAAGCGCAACAGTCAACAAGGTTGTGGGAGACAGCGTGATAGTGATGATGCCTTCAAAGCAAGAGAAGAGCTTTAATCCTCATTGCAGGGCAGTTGTGGGAGTGATAGCAGGGGCAGGCAGGCTTGAAAAACCAATAGTCAAGGCAGGAAAAATGCATCACATGAAAAAAGGAAAGGGAAAGCTTTGGCCAAGAACATCTGCTGTAAAGATGAACGCAATAGACCATCCATTCGGTTCAGGAAGAGGAAAGAGAATAAAGAGCAAGATAGCAAAGAGAAATGCTCCTCCTGGAAGAAGAGTCGGTCTTCTAAGACCAAGCAGAACAGGGAGGGGAAAGTAAAAAATAAAATGACACAAGAAAATTATTTTGAAGTTGGAAAGGAGTATGCAATGATAGCACCATTAAATGAAGTATCATTCAGAGCAACTTATATTGGAAATGAAAGCCAAGATAAAAAGGAAATATTCCTGACTGACAACAATAAATACCTCTTGGTCAATCCATCTGAAATGAAAGCCAGGATTGCAGGGATAATAGAGATTACAGACCTTCTTGATGTGAGACCAAATATTTACCTTTTACCAAAAACAATTAAAAATATAGTTGAAGAGTTTAACACCAAAAAATGGAACTGAAAAGAAAAGAATTCACATACAGGGGAAAGACCATTGAAGAGCTGAAGGCAATGGATGTGAGGGAATTTGCAAAATACCTTGAAGCAAGATCAAGAAGAACTGTGCTGAGGCAGTTCCAGGACATTGAACAATTCGTTGCGAGGGCGAAGGAAAAGGTGGCAAAAGGAAAAAGAATCAAAACCCACAAAAGAGACATAATCATAGTTCCCGAAATGGTAGGAATGAACATGCAGGTATATGACGGACATTCATTTGTTCCTGTTGAAGTCATAGGAGAAATGCTTGGCAGAAGGCTTGGGGAATTTGCAATCACAAGAAAGAAAGTATCCCACGGAACTGCAGGAATAGGCGCAACAAAGGGATCAAAGGCACAATCAAAGAAATAAAAAATGGAAAATAAAAAGGAAAAAATAAAACAGGAAAACAGGGCAAAGGAACCTGAAGCTGAAAAGAAAACCGAAGTAATGGAAGCTGCAAAAAGCGAAAAGAAAGAGACAGTGATAAAGAAAACAAAAAAGACAGAAGCTGTCGTAAGAGGGTTGAATGTTCCTATTTCAACAAAAACATCCTATGCAATATGCAGGTTCATAAAAGGCAAGGAAACAGAAAAGGCAATAAAAGAGCTTGGGGAAATAATAGCCCACAAACAAGCGCTTCCGATGAAAGGGGAAATTCCGCACAGAAGGGGAAAAATAATGTCAGGAAGATATCCTGAAAATGCTTCCAGCCATTTCATAAAGCTCCTTCAGAGCCTCAACTCAAATGCAGTTGTCAACGGAATTGAAAATCCTGTGATAACCGAGGCAATTGCAGGATTCGCGTCAAGGCCTTATGGCAGATTCGGAAGGACAAGAAAAAAAAGAACATACATAAAAATAACCGCAAAATCAATGGTAATTAAAAAAAGCGGAAGCAAGGAGAAAAAGAAATAAAATGGAAGAAAAAAATGTAGTTAAATTCAAGAAGGAAGAGTTTTCAGTAAAGGAATACATAAAGACTTCCCTTGGAAAAGGAAAAGTAAGCAAGGTAAAAATAGAATACACCCCCATAGGTGAGAAGATAATAGTTTCAACAAACAAGCCCGGTCTTGTTGTCGGAAGAAAAGGAGAAAGAATCTCAGAGTTAACAAGAGTGCTTAAAAATCAGTTCAAACTTGAGAATCCACACATAGAAATAGACGAGATACTTCAACCTGAATTTGATGCTCAGATAATGGCTGACGAAATTGCATTGGGAATAGAAAGGTTTGGTTCGCTGAAGTTCAAAGTGATAGCATACAAGACACTCCAGAGAATAATGGCTGCAGGGGCGCTAGGATGTGAAATAAGACTTAGCGGAAAACTTCCTGGCGCAAGAGCAAAAACATGGAGATTTGCGCAGGGATATCTGAAAAAGACAGGAGACAGCGCAAAGGTCGTTGACAGGGCTCTTTCAATAGCGCAGACAAGACCAGGAACAGTTGGAGTAAAAGTCGGGATACTTTCACCGACAGCAGAGCTGAAAGACAAGATAGAAATAACAGAAGAACTGATAAAAAGACTGAATGAAAATGCAAGACTGATGTCAGAGCCTGAAAAAATCCAAGAGAAAAAGGAAAGGAAGGCAAAAAAATAAAATGGCAAAAAAGAAATTTAAGGAAATAAAGGCAATGGGAAAGACGGAAAGGGACAAGAAGCTGGCTGAGCTGAAAATGGAACTTGTAAAGTCACAGGCAAATGCATCAAAAGGAGGGAGCGCAAAAATCAGGCAAATCAGGAGGATGATTGCCAGAATGACAATGCTCAATTCAGAAAATGGAAATATGTCCTAAATGCGGGTTGCCAATGCAGGCATGTGTATGCGAGCAGATAGTAAAAAGCTCCCAAAAGATAAAAGTGGGAACAGACACCAAGAGATACGGCAAAATAGTCACCGTGGTTTCAGGATTTGACACAGGAATAGACATAAAAAAAATCGCAAAATCCCTGAAGAACGAGCTTGCATGCGGCGGCACATACAAAGACAGAATAATAGAGCTCCAGGGAGATCACACAAAAAAAATAAGGGATATTCTTGTCGGACTTGGATTTGACAGGGAATCAATGAACTAAAATTAACAAAATGAAAACAGCAGAAAAAACAGAAAAGAAAACAGAAGCAAAGGAAAACCGAAATAGCTTGCAATGCAATGACAGAGACTGCCCTGTGCACGGATATCTCAAATCAAGGGGGAGAACATTCGAGGGAATGGTAATCAAAAAATTCCCAAAGAGAATAGTCATTGAATTCGGCAGGTCAGTCTATGTGAAAAAATATGAGAGATACAAAAAATCAAGGACAAAAATACACGCAAGACTTCCTGACTGCATGAAAGACAAAATTAACGTCGGAGACTTTGCAAAAGTACAGGAATGCAGGCCTCTCAGCAAGATAATCCACTTTGTGGCAATAGCCAAGACAAAGAATGCGGAAAATAAGGAGGTTCAAAAATGAAAGCAAATCAAAAATCAGGGATTTTAGCTAATTCGTCTAAAAGCCAAATTAATCAAAGATTTTCATTCATTCGCTATAGGAGAAATATCAAATGAAAGCAATAAGCGCAAGAGCAACACGAGGTTTGAATGTCGGAAGCGAGATGGTTGCCGCTGACAACAGCGGGGCAAAGATAGTGAGGATAGTTTCCATAAAGAAAGGAAAGGGAACAAAGGGAAGGCAGTCTTCCGCAAAGATTGCAGATTGGGTAAAGGTAAGCATAAGAAAAGGAATACCTGACATGAAGGGAAAGGTCTTTGATGCTGTTGTTGTAAGGCAGAGAAAAAGCTACAGAAGATTCAATGGGGAAAGAGTTGCCTTTGAGGACAACGCAGTTGCAATACTCAAGGATGAAAAAGCAAATCCAAAGGGAACCCAGATAAAGGGTCCTGTCGCAAGGGAGGTAATGGAAAGATGGCCGACAGTTGCCAAGCTTGCCACAACAGTATACTAAAATGAAAAAAGTATTTT